>JAEZZV010000294.1 GCA_023418375.1 Actinomycetes bacterium
CGCTCGGTGCGCTCCGGCCACCACGCGGCCACGCTGCGCAGCACGTCGTCGGCGCCGGTCGTCCGCGCCGCGAGGTAGGCGCCGTCAGCCAGGCCCTCCATCACGACGACGTGCAGCAGACCGAGCAGGAGGGCCAGGTCGGTCCCTGGGACGGGCGCGAGGTGCAGGCCGGCGCCGTCGTCGGTCAGCGCGGCCGTCGGCGAGTGCCGCGGGTCGACCACGACGAGCCCCCCGGCCGCCCGTGCGCCGGCGAGGTGCGCGACCGCGGGCGGCATCGTCTCCGCCAAGTTCGAGCCGAGCAGAAGCACGGCGGACGCGCCGGCGAGGTCCTCCAGCGGGAACGGCAGCCCGCGGTCGACGCCGAAGGCGCGGATCGCCCCCGCCGCCGCGCTCGCCATACAGAACCGCCCGTTGTAGTCGACGAACGGCGTCCGGAGCACGACCCGAGCGAACTTGCCGAGCGCGTACGCCTTCTCGTTCGTGAGGCCGCCGCCCCCGAACACGGCGACGGACTCCCGGCCGTGCGCCGCCTGCGCGGCGCGGATCCCGGCCGCGACGCGGTCCAGCGCCTCGTCCCAGCCCGCCTCCCGCAGCTCGCCCGACGCGTCGCGCACCATCGGAGAGACCAGGCGGTCCGGCGCCCGGAGCACGACGCCGCTCGTCCAGCCCTTGCGGCAGAGCCCGCCGCGGTTCGTCGGGAAGTCCCGTCCCGCGACGGCGACGGGCGCCCCGGAGGTCGCGGCCGCGTCGTCGGGCGGACCCAGGGTCTGCGCGCACTGGAGCGCGCAGTAGGGGCAGTGGGTCGCGACCCGGCGGACCTCCGCCTGCGGACCCACTCAGATCCTCGCCGAGCTCAGTGCGGCCGACGGGCGCCGGTAGACCGCCCACGTCGTGGCGGCCATCACCGCGTACGCGGCCACGAAGACCCACAGCGCGGGCACGAGCGAACCGGCGAGGTTCGTCGACACGGCGAAGCCCCGCGGGATGAGGAACCCACCGAACGCGCCGATCGCGCCGGCGATGCCGATGCAGCCCGCGGCCGCCTTGCGCGCGGCCGCCGCGCGCTCAGGGGTCGTCGCGCCCACCTGGAAGACCGCTGGGATCATCCGGTAGGTGGCCCCGTTCCCGGCGCCGCTCGCGACGAAGAGCACGAGGAAGGACCCCAGGAACAGCCCGACGTCGCCGGCGCCGAGGGCGACCACGGCACCCACCGCCCCTGCCGCCATGACCAGGAAGGACGCGATCGTCACCGGTGCGCCGCCCCAGCGGTCGGCGAGCACGCCGCCGGCGGGCCGAGCGAGGGAGCCGACGAGCGCGCCCAGGAAGGCCAGGGACACGCCGACCTCGGGGAACTCGGCCGCCAGCAGCGTCGGGAACGCCCCCGCGTATCCGATGAACGAGCCGAACGTGCCGATGTACAGGAACGAGATCAGCCACGTGTGCCGGTTGCGGGTGGCGGCGCCGAAGGCGCGGTAGTCGGCCCGGGCGCCCGCGAGGTTCGACATCCGGCGCCACGCGAGGAGTGCCGCGGCGAGCACGAGGGGGACGAACATCAGGCCCGCCCGCTCGAGCGCGAGCCCGCCGCCCGCGACGATCACGAGCGGCACGGTGAGCTGGACGAACGCGGTGCCGATGTTACCCCCGGCCGCGTTGAGGCCCAGTGCCCGGCCCTTCTCTCGCTCGGGGTAGAAGAACGAGATGTTCGCCATCGAGGAGGCGAAGTTGCCGCCGCCCAGACCGGCGAGGGCCGCCACGCCGAGGAGGACCCCGAAGGGTGTCTCCGGGCGGCTCGCGACGACCGCGAGGGCGGTGGCGGGTAGGAGCAGCAGCAGCGAGGAGACCACCGTCCAGTTCCGCCCGCCGAACCTGGGGACGGCGAAGGTGTACGGGATCCGCAGGGTGGCTCCGACGAGGGCAGGAACGGACACGAGCCAGAACTGCTGGTCGGCCGTCAGGACGAACCCGGCGTCCGCGAGCTGCGGCACCACGATGGACCACGAGGCCCAGACGGCGAAGCCGAGGAACTCGGCGATGATCGACGGGATGAGGTTGCGGCGGGCGATCGCCCGGCCGCCGCCCTCCCAGAACGCGTGGTCCTCCGGCTCCCAGTGCTCGATCCAGCCGGACCTGCCCTGCGGGTGCGCGACCGTCGTCGTGGCGCGCGTCTGGGTCGTCGTCATCCGTGCCTCCTGCTCCCACGCTCTGCGAGCGCGCCGTCGGGGCGGTGCTGCCGGCGGACGACGGCGGCCGCCTGGGCGCGACGCTAGGAGCGGCGTGTTTCGAGGAAGGGCGCGGCGGCGTTACCGACACGGCACCGTCCGCTCACGGCGCGGCCGACCCGGCGGTGAGAACGTCGGGGCCCGCGTGCCGACGGAATCGGCCTCAGGGCCCGGCCGTGCGCTGGTCGGCGGCGAAGATGGCCATGAGCTCCCCGACCGCGTGGTCGGCGTGCGCCGGGTGCCGGAACGGCAGCTCGGCGTGCACCGCGTAGACGTTGCGCCGGCCCTCCCGCCGCCGCTCGACGTACCCGCCGGCCACGAGGTCACCGAGGAGCGAGACGGTGGCGCGGGGCGACACACCGACCTCTTCGGCCAGCTCGCGCACCCGCGCGTCCGGCCGCCGTGCCACGGCCAGGAGCAGCTGGCCGTGGTGGGTGAGGAAGGTCCACCCCGGGCCCGCCGGGCCATCGCCCCGCGCCTCGTCCGTCATCGCGGTGCCCCCACCCTCTCCCGCGGGTCCCGGCGACGTCCGAACACCGACTCGGCGTCGGCGAGCTCCTCGGGCGTGGCCACCCGGAACGGCGCAGCGGCCGGTGCGGGGGGCGCCACGACCTGCCCGCGCGTCGCCCAGAGGCTGGCGACGACGGAGCCGCCGACCAGCAGCGTGACGACCGCGAGCGAGACCGCGGTGGGGATGTAGAGGACGTCGACCTTGAGCAGCATCTTGATGCCGACCCAGACGAGCACCAGGGCCAGGCCCACCTTCAGGTAGACGAAGCGGTGCACGAGGTCGGCGAGCAGGAAGTACATCGCGCGCAGGCCGAGCACGGCGAACGCGTTCGCGGTGAAGACGAGGAACGCCTCGTCGGTGACCGCGAAGATCGCGGGGATCGAGTCGACGGCGAACACGACGTCGGTGACCTCGACCAGCACGAGGACCGCGAGCAGAGGTGTCGCGAGCACCACCCCGCGGCGGCGGATCAGCAGACGCTGGCCGTGGTAGGCGTCGGTCATCGGGACGAGCCGCTGGAACGCCCGGAGCACGCGCGAGCGCGAGGGGTCGATGTGCTCGTTCCGGTGCCGCAGCATGCGCCAGCCCGTGAGGACCAGGAAGGCCGCGAAGACGTACAGCACCCAGCTGAAGCTCTCGATGAGCGCCGATCCGGCCGCGATGAAGATCCCGCGGAAGACCAGCGCGCCGAGCACCCCCAGGAAGAGGACGCGGTGCTGGTACTCGCGCGGCACGGCGAACCAGCTGAGCAGGATCGCCCAGACGAACACGTTGTCGACGGCCAGCGACTTCTCGATGAGGAAGCCCGCGACGTACTCCTGGCCGCGGTCGGCGCCCCAGACCTGCCAGACGACGATGCCGAAGGCGACCCCCAGCCCGACCCACACCGCGGTCCACACGGCGGCCTCGCGGACGCCGATGACGTGCGCCTTGCGGTGGGCGAGCAGGTCCACCGCGAGCATGACGAGGATGCCGCCGATGACGGCGGCCCAGACCCAGAACGGGACGTCCAACGAGGGTTCCTTCCGGTGAGGTGCACCGGAGGTCTCTCCCGGCCCTGCTCGGGCCCGCAGCGCCGGACGGACGTCGTGTGACGGCGCGTCGTGATGACGGCTCTGCGCGTGGGGATACTCCCCTCCCTGACGCAACAAGTGAAGCGGACTTCACCTATTGCGTCAAGAGCGACCGCCCACCGCCGCGTCGGGTCACAGCGGTCCCACGCGCTCCGCGGGCCGCTCGACCCGCTCCCAGCCGCGACGGGGTGCCCGGGCACCGGTGCGCGACTGCGCGCGGTAGACGACGTACGGGCGCCAGAGGTAGCCCAGCGGGACCGAGAAGACGTGCACCAGCCGCGTGAACGGCCACAGCGCGAACAGGAGCATCGCCGCCATGCCGTGCAGCTGGAAGCCCAGCGGGGCCTCCGCCATCAGCTCGGGGTGCAGGTCGAACCGGAAGATGCCTCGGAACCAGACCGACACGCCGTCCCGGTAGTCGTACTCGCCGCCGAGGTTGAGCATCGACCCGGCGATGGTGTTCCACATGCCGAGGGCGATCACCACGGCCAGGACGAGGTACATCACCTTGTCCATGCGCGTCGTCGCCCGGAACACCGGTCCCACCGTGCGCCGCCGGTAGATGAGCAGGACGAGGCCGGTCACCGTCGAGACCCCCGCGACGCCGCCGATGCCGACCGCCATGGCGTGGTACATCTGCTCGCTCATCCCGACCGCCTCGGTCCACGCCTTCGGGATCCCCAGACCCATGACGTGCCCGAGGAACACCGCGAGGATCCCGAAGTGGAACAGCGGGCTGGCCCAGCGCAGCAGCCGCCGCTCGTACAGCTGCGACGAGCGCGTGGTCCAGCCGAACTTGTCGTACCGGTAGCGCCAGACGTGGCCGAGCACGAAGACGGTGAGGAACAGGTAGGGCAGGACGACCCACAGCACGACGTCCAGCGTCGTGGCGGGTGCCGGGTCCGGCGGGGTCATCGGCGTGCTCCCGGGGTCGAGGCGGACGTTGCGTACGGGTGCAGCGTCGGGTCCAGCCCGACCTCCTCGCCGGGCGGGCCCTCGGCGGCGAGGCGCGCGACGGCCGCACGGGCGGCGCCGCCGAGCGGCGGCAGCGTCGCACAGACGGCCTCGACCGCACCCAGCCACGGCGACCGCGCGTCGAGCAGCGCCAGCCGGAGGAGCTCGAGCCCCGCCCGGTGGGCCAGCAGCAACCGCATGCCCGACGTGCGGGCCTCCGCGTCGGGCGCGGAGGTGAACTCGAGCAGCACGGCCAGGTGGTCGGGCAGCTCGTCGTCGGCCAGCTCCAGGCCGGCCGCGCGGTACGCCTGCTTGAACTCGACCAGGGCCACGCCCCGACGGCGCGTGTCCCCGTAGGCGTAGTACGTCAGGTACAGGCTGCAGCGGCGCCGCAGGTCGAACGTCTCCACGTACTGCGCGGCGAGCTCGGCGGGCTCCGTCGCGGCGACGTGCCCGAGCGTGCGTCCGAGCGGCTCGGCGAACGCCCTCGGCAGCTCGCCGACGGCGGCCCGCAGGCTCGGCACCAGGGCGAGCAGCTCGGGCCCCGGGTACTCCAGGAGGTGGGCCGCCACGCGGTGCGCGACGGCCGCCTCCTGCGTGGCCAGGCCCTGCGCCAGGCGGGCCCGCGCCACCCGGTTCACGACGTCACCCCCGGGTCCCGCGGGTCCTCGTCGGCCTTGGGCGGGAAGAGCCCCGGTGGTGCGCCCTTCCCGTCCCAGTTGAGGAGGTTGACCCGGGCCTTGCGCGTGGCCGGGTCGGCGACCGTGTCGGTGGTCTGCCGCTGAGCGAGCATGTGGAAGTTCTCCACGGCGATGGGGTCGTTGCGTCCCGAGCCCTCACCGAACGGGCCGGACCCACCCATGCCGGGGCCGCCGTCATAGTCGAGGGCGCACTCGGTGGCGAGCTCCTCCAGGGAGTGCGCCTGCTCCGCGTGCGCCGTCGGGATGACGTAGCGCTCGTCGTACTTCGCCAGGGCCAGGAGGCGGTACATCCCCTCCATGTCCGCCGCCGACATGCCGACGGACGCCGGGATCGCCGGATCGCCGTCACGGCCCATCGAGATGTCGCGCATGTACGAGCGCATCGCCGCGAGGCGCCGCAGGACGGCGTCGACCGGCGCGACGTCGCCCGCCGTGAAGAGCTCGGCGAGGTACTCGATCGGGATGCGCAGCGCGTCGATGGCGGCGAAGAGGTTCCCGCGGTCCTCGGCGTCCTCCCCCGTGTCCCGCACGACGTCGACCACCGGCGAGAGCGGCGGGATGTACCAGACCATGGGCAGCGTCCGGTACTCCGGGTGCAGCGGCAGAGCCACCTCGTAGCGGTGGATGAGCGACCAGATCGGCGAGCGTCGCGCGGCGTCGACCCAGTCCCGCGGGATGCCCGCCTCCTCGGCGGCGCGCTGCACCGCGGGGTCGTCGGGGTCCAGGAACACGGAGCGCTGCGCGGCCAGGAGCTTCGTCTCGTCCGGCTCGCTCGCGGCGTCGAGCACCCGGTCGGCGTCGTACAGGACCAGGCCGATGTAGCGCAGCCGCCCGACGCACGTCTCCGAGCACACCGTGGGCAGGCCCACCTCGATGCGCGGGAAGCAGAAGGTGCACTTCTCGGCCTTGCCCGTGCGGTGGTTGAAGTAGACCTTCTTGTACGGGCAGCCGGTAACGCACTTGCGCCAGCCGCGGCACCTGTCCTGGTCCACCAGGACGATGCCGTCCTCCGACCGTTTGTAGATGGCCCCGGACGGGCAGGACGCGGCGCACGACGGGTTCAGGCAGTGCTCGCAGATGCGCGGCAGGTAGAACATGAAGGTCTGCTCGAACTCGAGCTTGACCTTGTCTGCGACCTTGGCGAGCACCGGGTCGGCCTGCGTGAGGGCGGGCGCGCCGCCGAGGTCGTCGTCCCAGTTCGCGCTCCAGGAGATCTGCATGTCCTGGCCCGACAGCAGGGACTTCGGGCGCGCGACGGGCGTGTGCTCCTGCAAGGGCGCGCTGGTCAGCCGCTCGTAGTCGTACGTCCAGGGCTCGTAGTACTCGTCGATCGACGGCTGCTTGGGGCTGGCGAAGATCGTGAACAGGTTCTTCAGCCGACCACCGGCCCTGAGCTGGAGGCGCCCGCGCTTGTTGAGCGTCCACCCGCCCTGCCACCTCGACTGGTCCTCGTAGGTGCGGGGATAGCCCTGCCCGGGCCGCGTCTCGACGTTGTTGAACCACACGTACTCGGTGCCCGTGCGGTTCGTCCACGCCTGCTTGCAGGTCACCGAGCAGGTGTGGCACCCGATGCACTTGTCGAGGTTCATGACCATCGCCATCTGGGCCATCACGCGCATCAGTACGTCACCTCCTGGCTGCGGCGGCGGACCACCGTGACCTCGTCCCGTTGGTTGCCCGTGGGTCCGAGGTAGTTGAACGCGTACGACAGCTGCGCGTAACCGCCGATGAGGTGGCTCGGCTTGATGAGCAGGCGGGTCAGCGAGTTGTGGATGCCGCCCCGCTTGCCCGTGGTCTCCGACCGGGGGACGTCGATCAGGCGGTCCTGCGCATGGTGCATGTAGACAGTGCCCTCCGGCATGCGGTGCGAGACGACCGCGCGGGCCACGACGACCCCGTTGCGGTTGACCGCCTCGATCCAGTCGTTGTCGGCGATGCCGGCCTTGGCGGCGTCCTTGTCGCTCATCCAGATCGTGGGGCCGCCCCGGGACAGCGAGAGCATGAACAGGTTGTCCTGGTACTCCGAGTGGATCGACCACTTGTTGTGCGGGGTCAGGTAGCGCACCGTCACCCCCACGGCGCCGGTGCCGTCCACCTCGTCGGTGTGCCCGACGGCGTTCTCGCCGAACAGGTCCGACATGTTCAGCGGCGGGCGGAAGACCGGCAGGGACTCACCCAGCTCGCTCATCCAGTCGTGGTCCAGGTAGAAGTGCTGACGGCCGGTGAGCGTGTGCCAGGGCTTGAGTCGCTCGACGTTGATCGTGAACGGGGAGTAGCGCCGGCCCCCGTGCTCGGTGCCCGACCACTCCGGGGACGTGATCACCGTCGTCGGGGCGGCCTGCGTGTCGGCGAAGGTCACCTGCTTGCCCTCGTGCTCGGCCGCGAGGTCCGCCATCTGCGTCCCGGTGCGCTTCTCGAGGGTGTGGAAGCCCTGCACCGCAAGGTGCCCGTTCGTCGTGCCGGACAGCGCCAGGATCGCCTCGCACGCGTGCACGTCCCGGGTCAGCAGGGGCCGGCCCTCGACGACGCTGCCCGTGCCCTGCGCGACGCCGTTCTTGCGGCCCAGGTAGGCGACCTCGCGACCGACGTCGAACGTCACGCCCTTGGTCGTGGCCCCGAGCGTGTCCAGGAGCGGCCCGAGCGTCGCCATCTTGGCGGCGACGGCCCCGTAGTCGCGCTCCACGGCGACGATCTTCGGCATCGTCACGCCGGGGACAGGCTCGCACTCCCCCGTCTTCCAGTCGCGCACGACGCCGTGCGGCGTCGCGAGCTCGTCGGGCGTGTCGTGCAGGAGCGGGACCGCGACGACGTCCGTGCGGACCCCCAGGTGCCGGGCCGCCAGCTCGCTGAACCGTCGGGCCAGGCCGTGGAAGATGTCGAAGTCGGTCCGCGTCTGCCAGGGCGGAGCGATCGCGGGGCTGAACGAGTTCACGAACGGGTGCATGTCCGTGGTGTTCAGGTCGTACTTCTCGTACCACGTCGCCGCCGGCAGGACGACGTCCGAGTAGACGGTCGTGCTCGTCATCCGGAAGTCCAGGGACACGAGCAGGTCGAGCTTGCCGGTGGGGGCCTCGTCGTGCCAGACGACGTCGCGCGGGCGCGCGTCGGGCGGCGCCTGCGTCGCCCGCAGGTTCGAGTCCGTCCCCAGGAGGTGGTGCAGGAAGTACTCGTTGCCCTTCGCGGAGCTGCCGAGGAGGTTCGCACGCCACACGGTGAGCACGCGGGGGAAGTTCTCCGGGGCATCGGGGTCCTCCGCGGCGAACCGCAGCCGGCCAGCCTTCAGCTCCGCGACGACGTGGTCGGCCGCGCCCAGGCCGGCCGCCGCGGCGGCGTCGGCCAGGTCGAGCGGGTTCGCGTCGAAGGTCGGGTACGACGGCATCCAGCCGAGCCGCGCGGACTGCGCGACGACGTCGGCCGTGGCCTTCCCCGTGAGGTGTCCGCCCGCCCGGCCGGGCACGTGCGCGGCCAGGGTGTCGGCGCCGAACGCGTCGTAGCGGAACTGGTCGGTGTTCAGGTACCAGTACGCGGTCTGCACCATGGTGCGGGCAGGGCGGGACCAGTCGAGCGCGTTGGCGTAGAGGCTGTGCCCGGTGACGGGCCGGACCTTCTCCTGGCCGACGTAGTGCGCCCAGCCGCCGCCGTTGACGCCCTGGCATCCGGTGAGCGTCGTCAGGGCGAGGAAGGACCGGTAGATCGTGTCGGAGTGGAACCAGTGGTTGGTGCCGGCCCCCATGAGGATCATCGACCGCCCACGGGACTCCTCGGCGTTCGCGGCGAACTCCCGGCCGATGCGCTCCGCCTTCGCGGCGGGCACCCCCGTGAACTGCTCCTGCCAGGCAGGCGTGCACGGCTGGCTCGCGTCGTCGTACCCGCTCGGCCACGCGCCCGGCAGGCCGTCGCGGCCGACGCCGTACTGCGCCAGCAGCAGGTCGAGCACCGTCGTGACCAGGTGCCCGGCGACCCGGCGGACCGGCACGCCGCGCCGGACGGTCGACGCCGCCCCGTCGAGCGTGTCGAACCGCGGCAGCACCACCTCGACGGCCTCGCCGGTCTGCGGAGCCCCGACCACCGGTCCCCCGGCCGAGAGCATCGGCTCGACGCCGCCGAGGTCCAGGTTCCACCGCCCCGCCCCGGCCTCGCCGTAGTGGTGCCCGAGCGAGCCACCCGGCACCACCGGCGCCTCGGTCCGCGCGTCGAGCAGGACCGTCTTGAACGCGGCGTTCTCGGCCGCGGCCTCCGCGCCGCCGAGGTCCTCCGCCGTGAGGAACTTGCCCGCCAGGTAGCTGCCGTCGTCGGCCCGCTCGAGGCGGACCAGGAAGGGCAGGTCCGTGTAGCGCCGCGCGTAGTCGGCGAAGTACCCCACCTCGCGCTCCACGTAGGACTCGCGCAGGACGACGTGACCCATCGCCATCGCCAGCGCCCCGTCGGTGCCGGGCGCCGCGGCCAGCCACTCGTCGGCGAACTTCACGTTGTCGGCGTAGTCCGGCGAGACGACGACGACCTTCTGGCCGCGGTAGCGGGCCTCGACCATCCAGTGCGCGTCGGGCGTGCGAGTGACCGGGACGTTCGAGCCCCACATGATCAGGTAGCCGGCGTCCCACCAGTCGCCGGACTCCGGCACGTCCGTCTGGTCCCCGAACACCTGGGGCGACGCGACCGGCAGGTCGGCGTACCAGTCGTAGAACGAGAGCATCGGCGCCCCGAGCAGCGCGTGGTAGCGGGCGCCCGCTCCGTGCGACACCATCGACATCGCCGGGATCGGCGAGAACCCCGCGATCCGGTCCGGGCCGTAGCGGCGGATCGTGTGCACCTGCGCGGCGGCGACGATCTCGAGTGCCTCCTCCCACGACGCACGGACCAGGCCGCCCTTGCCGCGCGCTGCCTTGTAGCGGCGGGCGGCCTCCGGGTCGTCGACGATGCTCGCCCACGCCTCGACGGGGTCACCCGTACGCGCCCGCGCGGCGCGGTACATCTCGAGCAGCAGGCCGCGCAGGTACGGGTACCTGATGCGCGTCGGCGAGTACGTGTACCAGCTGAACGCCGCCCCGCGCGGGCAGCCGCGGGGCTCGTACTCGGGTCGGTCCGGGCCCACCGACGGGTAGTCGGTCTGCTGCGACTCCCAGGTGATGATCCCGTCCTTGACGTAGACCTTCCACGAGCACGAGCCGGTGCAGTTCACGCCGTGCGTCGAGCGCACGACCTTGTCGTGGCTCCAGCGATCCCGGTAGAAGGTGTCCGCGTCCCGCCCACCGATCTGGTACAGGGTCCGCAGGTCAGCCGAGACCTCGCCACGGCGCAGATGGCGCCCGACGCGGAGGATGGCGTCGGACGCCGGTCCGTCGAGCCCCGCGGTCGGTCCGGTGGCGGCCTGGGTCATCGTGGTCTCCTTCGTCGGGTCGTCGACCAGGTGCGGGCGTCGGGTCCGGCCTGCGCGGCCGGTCCCGAGGAGGTCAGCTCGGGCGCGGCGCCCCCGGGCGGGCGTACTGCATCCAGGCCAGCACGGTGCACGCCGCGAAGTACACGACGGCACCGAAGAAGAACGCGCGCGGCGAGATCGCCGACAGGGCCATGCCGACCAGGAACGGCCCGAACGCGGCGATCGATGCCGTGAAGCCGATCACGCCGCCGGCCTGCCGGCGGGGGAAGATCATCGGCATCTGCTTGAAGGTGCCCGCGTTACCGATGCCGGCGAAGAAGAACACCACGAGCATCCCGATGAGGAAGGGTCCGAACTGGTCCCGCGACGTCGGGCTCAGGAAGAACGCCGTGACCAGCGTGCTGATCGTCATCCCGACGCCCGCGACGAACGTCCAGATCGCGCCGCCGAACCTGTCGCACAACGGGCCCCAGGCGGCCCGGGTGGCGGAGCCGACGAGCGGGCCCAGGAACGCGTACTTCAGCGGGTCCGGAGCGTTCTCGAAGCCGCCGTACTCGTTCTTGATGATGAGCCCGAGCTGAGCCGCGAAGCCCGAGAAGGCGCCGAAGGTCATGAGGTAGATCGCCGTCATGTACCAGGTGTGCCGGTCGCGGAAGATGTCCAGCTGCTGACGGAAGTTCGCCTCCACGGGTACCCGGCGGAGGAACACCGCGGCAAGCACCATTCCGAGGACGACCCAGGGCACGAGCACCAGGCCCGCGTTGTGCAGCCACATGTGGCCGCCGTCGATCTTCTCCTGCGGCGTCAGCGCGGTGACGCCCAGGAGGCCGAAGCCGACGACCCACGGCGTCAGGAACTGGATGAGGCTCACGCCGAAGTTGCCGAGCCCGGCCTGGAGACCGAGCGCGGTGCCGGCCATCCGCCGCGGGAAGAAGTAGCTGGTCGAGGGCATGAACCCGGAGAAGGCGCCGCCGCCGACGCCGCACGCGGCGGCCAGGAGCAGCAGCACCCAGTACGGGGTATTCACGTTGCGCACCGCGAAGGTCCAGCCGAGCATCGGCAGCAGCAGGAGCGTGGCCGAGCCGCCGACGAGGGTCCGCGTGCCCACGATGGGCGGCAGGAACATGTAGATCAGGCGCATCAGGCCGCCCGAGAGGCCCGGCACCGCGACGAGCCAGTACAGCTGGGCGTCCGTGAGGTCGTAGCCGATCGTCGTCAGGCGGGGCGCGATCGCGCTGACCAGGTACCAGACGCAGAACGCGAGCGTGAGGTTGTAGGTGGTGATCCACAGCGTCCGCCACGCGAACCGCTTGTCCCAGCGCTCGGGGTCCTCGGGGTCCCAGCGCGCCAGGTCGACGCTGGGGTTGACGATCGCCATCGTTCCTCCGGGTGCCAGGAGCGGCCACGGTCCCGCCGCCATCCTGTCGAGTCTGGGCGTGCGCCGCGAGAGGAAGCGGCGAAGAAACCCGGGAAAACCCCGCAATCACTGATCGACGCGCCGTCAGAAACCCGTGAGGTGCAGCAGGCAGTGGCGCGGCCCCACGAACGGCTCCAGGCTCGCGGCCGTGACCGGCCCGCCCTCGGCGGCCAGCACGTCGCGGGCGAGGTCCAGGTGCACCTCGCACAGCAGCTCCGTCCGCTCGTGCGCGAGCGTGGCGTAGGGGCAGCGGCGCAGGTGCACCGTGCGCTCGGGCGCTGCCACCTCCGGCGCGAAGCCGAGGTCGTCCAGATGCAGGTCCAGGGCCGCCAGCTGCGCCGCGACCTCCTGCGCTTCGGCGTCGTCGGAGGACGCCTCCTCGGGCAGGTCGAGGGCTTCCCGGGCGCTCGCCAGGTACGCCTCGCGGAACCGCTCGTCAGCGGTGGCCGCCGCCCGCCGGCGCACCAGGGCATAGCGGAGCCGCGGCCGGCCCTGCGTGCCCCGGTGCTCCGCGGCCCGCTCGACGAAGCCGGCGGCCACCAGCCGGTCGAGGTGCTCGCGGGCCGTGTTGTGGTGCAGGCCGGTGGCCGTGGCCACCTCCGTCACGAGCGCCGCCTCGCCCACCTCCCGAAGGAAGCGCAGGATGGCCAGACGGCGCGCCGACGCGAGCGTCCGTCCCGTGATCCCCGCGCCCATGGGACGAGTATTCCCGGACCTGGGCGGGTGTGTGGCGACGTCCGCTGGGTAGCGTGGGCCGGATCCGCGAGTCGGACCCGGCGCCTGACCGGCTCGGCCGACGTACCCAGCACGACCGAAGGGGGAGCCGATGACGCAGGTCAGGGCGGGGAACGACTGGGACCCGCGCGCCCCCGAGGTGCTGGCCGACCAGCTGGCCGCGTACGACGCGATGCGGGGCCGCTGCCCGGTCGCGCACAGCGACTACCTCGGCTGGACCCTCTTCCGGCATGACGACGTCGTGGCCGCCGCGCAGGACCACGAGACCTTCAGCAACGTGGTCTCCGACCGCGCGTCGGTGCCCAACGGGATGGACCCGCCCGAGCACACGCCGCACCGGCGGATCAACGAGCGCTACTTCGCCCCCGAGCGCATGGCCGCCGTGGAGCCCGCGTGCCGCGCGATCGCCGCCCGGCTCGTCGCCGAGCTGCCGCGAGGGGGCCCGACGGAGATCATGGACCCGCTCGCCCGGGCCTACGCGCTGCGGGTGCAGAGCGCGTTCATGGGCTGGCCGGCCGAGCTCGAGGGCCCGCTGCGGGACTGGACGCTGCGCAACCACCGGGCCTCGCTCACCCGGGACCCCGAGGCGCTGGCGGCCGTGGCGCTCGAGTTCGACGGGTACATCCGCGCCGAGATCGACGCCCGGCGCAGCGCCGGCGGGCTGGGCACCCGACCCGGGGACGTCACCGCCGAGCTGCTGACCGAGCGGGTCGACGGCAGGCCGCTGACCGACGAGGAGCTCGTCAGCCTCATCCGCAACTGGACCGTCGGTGAGCTCAGCACGATCGCGGCGGCCGTCGGCATCCTCGTGCACGCCCTCGCGGACCGCCCCGAGGTCCAGGAGCTCCTGCGCGCCGACACCGCCGCCATCCCGGCCGCGGTCGACGAGCTCCTGCGCATCCACCCGCCGCTGGTCGCGAACCGGCGCCGCACGACCCGCGACGCGCAGGTCGGCGGGCGCCGGATCCCGGCGGGCGCGCCGGTCACGCTCCTGTGGGCCTCAGCCAACCGCGACGAGGCCGTCATGGGCGATCCCGACGAGTTCCGGCTCGACCGCGACCCCGCCGACAACCTCCTGTACGGCACCGGCATCCACGTCTGCCCGGGCGCCCCGCTGGCCCGCCTCGAGCTGCGCGTCCTGGTGGAGGAGCTGCTCGCGGCGACGGACCACGTCGGCCCGGTCGAGCAGGCGGTCACCGCGCAGTACCCGGCCAGCGGCTACACGGCGCTCATGGTGGGTGTGCGATGACCGGCCCAGGGGTGCGCGCGGCCGTCGTCGTCGTGTCCGACCGGTGCGCGGCCGGCCAGGCCGAGGACCGGTCCGGTCCCGCGGCCGTCGAGCTGCTCACCGCGGCCGGGTTCCCCGCCGAACGCACGGTCGTGCCCGACGGCGCCACGAGCGTCACGGCCGCGGTGCGCGCC
>JAEZZV010000073.1 GCA_023418375.1 Actinomycetes bacterium
GGTGCAGTTCGGGATGCTGGTGACCGCCAGCGTGGACGACCTGGACAAGGCACCCGACGCGCGCGCCGCGATCGACAACCTGGCCGCCTCGGCGCGGCTGCGGCTGCGGCGGGTGTACGGGTCGCAGGACTCCGCGTTCGCCGCGGCGTTGCCCCTGGGGCTGGTGCTGCCCAAGCACATCCAGGTGCCCGTCGAGCTGCGGGACAAGCTGTGACCCGCCGTCGCGCGACCTCGCGCACCACGAGCGCGGACACCGCCACCCCGGTCCGGCCGCTGCGGGCGCCGATGCGCGGATGGATCGGGCGCGGGCGCGGGACGTCGACGTACGTGCAGCAGGCCGACGAGTGGCGCGGCACCACGGTCCAGGTGTGCGGCCTGTGGCCGTTCTCAGTCGGTACCGGGACCCCGATGATCGGGGTCCCGCTCGGACGCCACATCCACACCGGCGCCACGCTGTGCTGCGACCCGATCAGCTGGTTCCAGCGCGCCAAGCTCATCAGCAACCCGAGCGCGTTCGTGCTCGGCAAGCCGGGCCTGGGCAAGTCGACCCTGGTGCGGCGGATGGCCGCCGGCCTGGCCGGGTACGGGGTGATGCCGCTGGTCCTGGGCGACCTCAAGCCCGACTACGTCGACCTCATCGAAGCCCTCGGTGGGCAGGTCATCACACTGGGCCGCGGGCGCGGGTACCTCAACGTCCTGGACCCCGGTGAGGCCACCGAGGCCGCCGCACGGCTGCGCGCGTCGGGGCACGACAAGCAGGCCGCGCAGGTCTTGGCCGACGCCCACGGCCGCCGGCACACGATGGTCGCCGCGCTGCTGACGATCCTGCGATCCGCGCCGCCCACGGACCGGGAGGAGACGATCCTGGACCGGGCGTTGAAGTGGCTCGACGAGCACCACGACGGCGTGCCGGTCCTCGGTGACCTGCTGCGCGTGATCCAGCAGGGCCCACCGCAGGTGCGTGCGGTGGCGCTCGACCGCGGCGACGACGCCCGGTACCGGGCGATCACCGAGAACCTCGAGGCCTCGCTGATCGGCCTGGTCGACGGCGGCCGCCTGGGGCAGACGTTCTCCCGGCACACCACCGCCCCGATGCGCCGCGACGCCCCCGTGGTCTACGACGTGTCCGCGATCGACGACACCGACATGGACCTGCAGGCCGCGACGCTCCTGGCGTGCTGGTCGGCCGGGTTCGGCACGGTCAACGTCGCCAACGCCCTAGCCGACGCCGGCCTCGAGCCGCGCCGGCACTACTTCGTGATCCTCGACGAGCTGTGGCGGGCCCTGCGCGCCGGCCGCGGCATGGTCGACCGCGTCGACGCGCTCACCCGCCTGAACCGGCAGCGCGGGGTGGGCATGGCGATGATCTCCCACACGATGAGCGACCTCCTGGCCCTGGCCAGCGAGGAAGACCGGATGAAGGCCAAGGGCTTCGTCGAACGCTCGGGCATGGTCATCTGCGGCGGCCTGCCCGGTGCCGAGATGCCCCAGCTGACGTCCGCAGTGCCGTTCTCCCAGGCTGAGCAGGACCTCCTGATCGGCTGGCAGGACCCCCCGGCGTGGGACTCGCGCGCCGGCCGCGAAGCCGACCCGCCCGGGCGCGGGAAGTTCCTCGTCAAGGTCGGTGGCCGCCCCGGCATCCCCGTGCACGTCCAGCTGACGGCCGCTGAGCTCGCGATCAACGACACGAACAAGCTCTGGCATCACCAGTCGCGTGTCGGCCGACGCGCGGCCCTGACGGACGTCGAGGCATGAGCACCCCGAACAACCGCCGCCGTGACCCCGGCGGCCTGTCCGGCGAGGTCGTCCTGGTGTGGGTCGGCGTCGTCGTGGTGGCCGTCGTCGTGGCCGGCGTGTACGCCGCGGTCCACCTCGGCCACAAGATCGCCGGCACCGGGCAGGTCGTGCCGGCCGACCCGTTCGCGGTGCTGTTCGGCACGCTCGACCAGTCGATCCCGTGGCCCGGCGCGGCCGGCTGGTGGGTCCTCGGCGGCGCGGCCCTGGCGATGACGCTCCTGGCGAGCCCGTTCGTCTACTGGTCCCGGCAGATGCGCCGCAACCGCACCCGCGTCGACCGCGCCGCGGCCTACATGGGCCGCGGCCGCGACGTCGAGGACCTGACCCTCAAGCACGCACAGGCCAAGGCCACCCGCCTCGGCGTCACGTCCTCACCCGGCGTCCCGATCGGCCGCACCGTCGGCACCGGCACCCCGCTGTTCGGGTCCTGGGAGGACATGCACATCGACATCTGGGGACCCCGCACCGGCAAGACCACCAGCCGCGCCGTCCCGGCGATCCTCGATGCCCCCGGCTCGGTGCTGGTCACCTCGAACAAGCGCGACGTCGTCGACGCGACCCGCGACGTTCGCGCCGGCCGCGGCCCGGTGTGGGTGTTCGACCCGCAGGCCATCGCGAACGAGGAGCCCACCTGGTGGTGGAACCCGCTCAGCTATGTCACCGACGAGGTGCGCGCGGCACGCCTGGCTGAGCACTTCGCGGCCGGCTCGCGCGACCCGGGCGCGCGCACCGATGCCTACTTCGACCCGGCAGGCCAAGACCTCCTCGCTGGGATGCTGCTCGCCGCGGCGCTCGACGGGCGGCCGATCGTCGACGTCTACACGTGGCTGACCCGGCCGACCGATGAGACCGCCGCAGACCTGCTGCGCCGGCACGGGTTTCCGCTGACCGCCGACCAGGTGGCCGGCGTTGTTTCGGCTCCGGAGAAGCAGCGCGGCGGCGTGTTCGGTACTGCCCAGCAGATGGCTTCGTGCCTGACCAACCGGCAGGTCGCAGCGTGGGTCACCCCGCAGGGGCCGGCCGACCAGCGACGGCAATTCAGCCCGCAGGACTTCGTGCAGGCCGACGGAGGCACGCTGTTCTCGCTATCCAAGGAGGGAAGGGGAACCGCTGGCCCACTCGTCACGGCCCTGACCGTGGCCGTCGTTGAGGCAGCCGAGGAGCTGGCCGCCCGGTCGTCGGGGGGGCGCCTGAGCACGCCGCTGCTCGGCGTGCTCGACGAGGCCGCCAACGTATGCCGCTGGCGCGAGCTTCCGAATCTGTACAGCCACTACGGCTCGCGGGGGATCGTCCTCATGACGATCTTGCAGTCCTGGTCGCAGGGGGTGGAGGTCTGGGGCGAGTCGGGGATGAAGAAGTTGTGGTCCGCGTCGAACGTCAAGGTCTACGGCGGTGGCGTCAGCGAGGGGGCGTTCCTCGAGGAGCTGTCCCGAGTGATCGGTGACTACGACCGGCTCTCGTCGTCGACGTCGAGCGGTCGCGGCCACCGCACGGTCTCCCAGCAGCTGCACCGCGAGCGAATCCTCGACGTCGCGGACTTGGCGGCGATGCCCAAGGGCCGAGCCGTGGTGCTCGCCTCCGGCGCGCGCCCCACGCTCATCCGCACCCAGCCGTGGATGACCGGACCGCACGCCGCGGCCGTGCGCGCGTCGATCGCGGCGCACGACCCGGTGGCGGAGCGGACCATCCGCGAGGCCCAGACCGAGCTGGCGGCTGTCGCCGCCGTCGACGAGCAGGAGGCGTCGTGAGCGAGTGGGGGGACGACGAGTACGACGACGGGATCGAGGCCGAGCCGATCGGAGTCGACGACGTGCCTGCGGCGGCCGCCGGTCGCACCTTCGGTGTCGACATCGGCGGCCTGGCGGGGGAGCTCGTCGACGTCGCGGTGGAGAACGCGGTCCGCCAGCAGGTGGCCGAAATGGCCGACGCCGCGGTCGCAGAAGCCCTCACACCCGAGCTGATCGAGGCGCTGCGGCTGCGGGCCGCTGCCGCGGCGGAGGCGGCCGTCAAGGAGCAGGTCGAGGCGAACGAGACTGAGTCGACCGAGGCTGAGCCGGCCGGCGACGTCGATGAGCCCGAGCTGTACTTTGGCTCGGTCGACGAGTTCGTGCGCGAGTTCCTGTGCAAGGTCTATCGCCGGCGCGTCGACGGCCGCGGCACGCAGCGGGTGTGGGCGGCGGAATGGTGGAGGTACCCCGAAGCGCTGATCCGCCTCGAAGCGCTGTGGCGGTCGTGGGAGAAGCTGCGCCAGGACCCGAGCATTGGCATGAGCGTGTGGTGGCGCGACCACGCCGACCACCACATGGCCGTCCTGCTCGACCCGTCCGGCCCGTTCGGCAGGGCGACCGGCGACGAGAACGCCAACGGTGCCGACGAGCCGCTGCCGTACGCGCCACCGCCGGAGGGGATGTTCCCCGACGAGCGTCGCCAGCCGACCCCGGAGCCCGCCCAGTAACGCTGAACGCAGCGGCGTCCTTCAGCCGCCGCTGCCGAACTCGCGAGAGAGAGCGTCGATGACATGAGGTAGGTAGCGGCGCACCTGCTCGCGATCACTCTCTCGCTCGTCCTCGGACAGCTCGGCGTATGGCGTCTCGATCTGTCTCGACCACCGCTCGACGAGTTCAGCCGGAATGACAAGCGAGCCGTCGTCGGTGGGCTGGCACTGGTCGTGCACGTACTGCTGCCAGTGGGCCCACCTTTCATGCTCTACCGCGGCGAGACGGTCAATGGAGGTATCGGCTTCAAGAATCGCGCGCACGTCCGGGCCGGGTGTCATCAGAGCAGTCTCCTGCTCGCGAGGCTCCAGTAGTGCTGTCCCAGAGGCG
This sequence comes from Actinomycetes bacterium, assembly GCA_023418375.1. Lineage (GTDB taxonomy): Bacteria > Actinomycetota > Actinomycetes > Actinomycetales > Cellulomonadaceae > Actinotalea. The sequence continues at coordinate 4,623 of JAEZZV010000073.1, forward strand.
TGAGTTCGCACGACTTCGACTCCATGGCGGCATGGAACATGTGGGGCTTGCTCGCGCCGACCGGGCGTACGAGCCCGACAGACTGGAGTCGCTGCAGGATCGCAAACTTCGCGGTGTTCAGTGGGTTGGGCGGCGGAACCGAGTCGTCCTCGCTTCCCCATCGCTCGGGCTCGTAGCTCGGGTCGAGCCAGAAGTCGGTCGTCGACTCGGGGAAGAGGGCTGGGAGCTGCTGAAGGTCGTTGAGGCTGACCGCGGCTTCCGCAGTGCGCAGCGAGATGAACTTCTTGACGTTGGTCTTGAAGACCGGACGCTGTGCCCATGGCCCAAGCGACTGATCGATGTGCGCGTAGACGCTGCCAGGCGTCACCTTCCCCAGCAGGTTCGCTGCCCCGCCTTCGAGCGCGTCGACCAGCAGGCTCGTGAAGACGCCCGTCCCGCCGGTCTCCATGGCGTACTGCTCGGCGGTGGATGCGGTCAGGATCGTCGTGCCGTCGGAGATGTGAGCCACGCTGGGATCAAGCGCGGCGCCACCGAGCACGCCGCTGTGGCAGCTATCAAGGATGATGACCGTGTTCTGCGCCTTCGACTGATAGGCGGCGGTCATCACCTCATTCAGGGAGAGCCCGTCGTCGCCGTCTCGGCAGTCACTCGCACATAGGTAGCCGCCCCCGGTGTCCTCGATGTAGCCGTGGCCTGAGAAGTAGAACAGAGCGATCTCGGAGTCGTCGGCGAACAACTCGAGGACGGCGTCCTTCAGCTGGCGCTTTGAGACGGCGGTCCCTGCATCGCTCGCCGCGAGCAGTCGGGGCGTAATGAAGTTCACCGAGCCGTCGGCGTTGCGCTCAAGCACGTCGCGGACGGCCCGAGCGTCGTTCACGGCGCCGTTGAGGCCGCCGATGCTGTCGTAGTAGTCGATGCCGACGATCAGTGCCTTCCTCATCGTGGCACGCTCACAGCGAGTCGATGAAGTCGCTGATGTTCTTGTCGCTCCACACGTACGTCGAGACCCCGCTGAGCTCAGTCCGGTCGTCGGAGTAGGCCCAGATCCCGCGGATGCGCTTGCCCTCCTCCTTCGCGCACTCGATCTCCCACTTCTGCCCGGACGAGGCCAGCGAGTTCTTGCTCACAAGCACGATCACGCCATGCGAGCGGCGGATGCGTGTGCGCACCTTGTCCTTCCACCCCGAGTCGTAGGGCTCCTTCACCGACATGTCCACGAAGTCGTAAGGTGCCCGCGGGCTGAGCGACTGCCCCTTGAGGAAGTCACGCTGCCGCTCGTCCTCGATGGCGAACGCGATGAAGACAACCTTGGTGTCGGCCACGTCTTACTCCCGTGCTGGTGGTGAGCCGCCGCGTGGAGCCACGGGCGCGCGTATGTCGATGTGCAGCCACCGTAGCGGCCGGCGCAGACAACCGGGTGGCCGCCCGGACAGAAAAGAGCGGTCAGACACCGCCGTGATACACGTGCGTCTTAAATGACCGTTATCGGCCACCGGGCGCCGGCATGGTACGAAGTGCACATCGACGAGCGCCGCGTCAGCGGTCCAGTCCGGTGCGCTGCACCTGCGGGCCGCGGCCGCGCCCCTTGCGGGCCCTCGCGCCCGCGACCGGCGGGCCGCCCTTCACCGCTTCACCCGCCGGCTTGGCCTGGGCGACGTCGGCGTGCATCCGGCTCGCCACCACCTCCCGGTCGATGCCCCTGGCTTCCATCTCGCTCGCCGTCGCGCTGCGCCGCTCTGCGCTGTCGTACAGCGTGCGGCCGTCCTCGCGTGCGCCGACGGCGCTCGTCTCGCGCTGCTCGGCCTCCGCGGCCGCGCGTGCCCGCTCGTCGGGGT
>JAEZZV010000097.1 GCA_023418375.1 Actinomycetes bacterium
GTTCAGGTCGCCTCCGCACCGCTCCGCCCCGCGCGAACGCGACTGGAGCATTCGCTCTAGTCGCGTTCGCGGGTCTCGCAGGGATGCCGGAGAGGTCGCACCGTGCTTCCAGGGTCCGGAGGGCCCGGGGGCCTCCAGGGTCCGGGTCCGGGGGATGGCCGCGTCCGGCTGCTCGCGGCTTCCGGGGGCTGGCCGCGTCCGGGCGTCAGGCAGGGTTCCAGCGGCCGGCGGGCGAGGCGGAGGTGGGTGGAGCCGACGTGCCCACGGCCCCGGGTGCGCTCAGCGCAGAAGGCCCGGGTCCTCGGGGGCGATGACGTCGAGGATCCGGTTGAGGTCCTGCACGGAGGCGAACTCCACGGTCAAGCGGCCCTTGGTCTTGCCCAGGGCAACCTTGACGCGCGTGTCGAGGCGGTCGGAGAGACGGGCGGCGAGGTCGTCGAGCGCCGCGATCCGGTCGCCGGGCCGCGGGCCACGCGGGGCCGCCGTGGGCGCCGCCGGCTCGCCACCGAGCGCGACGATCTCCTCCGTCGCCCGAACGGACAGGCCCTCGGCCACGATCCGCTGGGCGAGTCGCTCCATCGCCCCGGCGTCGGGCAGGCCGAGGAGAGCGCGCGCGTGGCCCGCGGACAGCACGCCGGCGGCCACGCGTCGCTGCACGAGGGGAGGGAGGCGCAGCAGGCGGAGGGTGTTCGTGATCTGCGGTCGCGAGCGGTGGATCCGTTGTGCGAGCTCATCGTGCGTGCACGCGAAGTCGTCGAGTAGCTGCTGGTAGGCAGCTGCCTCCTCCAGCGGGTTCAGGTCGGAGCGGTGCAGGTTCTCCAGCAGCGCGTCGCGCAGGAGGTCGTCGTCGGCCGTCTCCCGGATGATCGCCGGGATGGTCGGCAGGCCCGCCTGCTGGCTGGCCCGCCACCGACGCTCACCCATGATGAGCTCGTACCGCGCGTCGCCCTCGGCCTGCTCGAGCGGACGCACGACGACCGGCTGCAGGACGCCGATCTCCCGCACGGACGCCACGAGCTCGACGAGCGCCTCTTCGTCGAACACGGTGCGCGGCTGACGGGGGTTGGGACGGATCTCGCCGAGCGGGATCTCGGCGAAGCTCGCGCCGGGAACAGGGACGAGCTCCGGACCCTCCGACACGGCGACGCCCTCGGCCGGCTCGGGGCGAGCCTTCGCGGCGTGCCCGACGCCGTCCCTGTCGGCGGGGTTGCCGTCCGTCGGCGCGCCCGCGTCCAGCGAGGGCCCGGGGAAGAAGACGTCGACCGGCCGGGCGTCGCGCTCGGTGCCCTGCGGGATCAGGGCGCCCAGTCCCCGACCCAGTCCGCGCCGCTTCTCAGCCATCAGAACTCCTTCGTGGGGACGGCGTCGCCGGACGGTGTGCCCGACGCGACCGCCAGGGGATGGGCGCGCTCGGCGAGCTCACGGGCCGCGGCGAGGTAGGAGAGCGCGCCGGTCGATCCCGGGTCGTACGTCATCACGGTCTGCCCGTAGCTCGGCGCCTCGGAGATGCGCACCGAGCGGGGGACCGTCGTGCGCAGCGTCTGCTCGGGGAAGTGCTCGCGCACCTCGGCCGCGACCTGCTGAGCGAGGTTCGTGCGCGCGTCGTACATCGTCAGGACGATCGTCGAGACGTGCAGCAGGGGGTTGAGGTGGTTCTTGATGAGCTGGACGTTCTTCAGGAGCTGGCTGAGCCCCTCGAGGGCGTAGTACTCGCACTGGATGGGGATCAGCACTTCGCGCGCCGCCACGAACGCGTTCACGGTCAGCAGGCCGAGACTCGGCGGGCAGTCGATGAACACGTAGTCGAGGCGATCCTCACCCGCGGCCTCGCGGTGCCCGAGGTACGCGTTGAGCGCGTTGCGCAGCCGGTTCTCGCGGGCCACCAGAGAGACGAGCTCGATCTCCGCGCCAGAGAGGTCGATCGTCGCGGGAGCGCACAGGAGGCGGGGGATGCGGGACGACCGTTGGACGACGGCGGCCAGGTCCTCGTCCTCGACCAGCACCTCGTAGACGGACGGGGTGCCCGCGCGGTGGTCGACACCGAGCGCCGTCGACGCGTTGCCCTGCGGGTCGTTGTCGATGACGAGCACGTTGAGGCCAGCCTGCGCGAGCGCCGCGGCCAGGTTGACGGCGGTCGTCGTCTTGCCGACCCCGCCCTTCTGGTTGGCGATCGTCAGCACGCGCGTGGACTCTGGGCGCGGGAACCGCCGGCCCGACAGCTCGATGCGTCGGCGCGCATCGGCGGCCAGCTGGGCCGCGAGCGGCGTGCTCTCGTCCACCTGGGGCAGCCCGTCGATGATCGCCGCGCGTCGGGCGTCCTCTGAGGCGTCCTCGTGGACTTCGTCGTACTCCACCGCTCCTCCTGCTCTTGGGTCGGTCACATCCTGCCATCCGGAGCGCGGGTCCCCGCGCGCTCCACAGCACAGAGCCGCGTGGGTACCCATGCCACCGGGGCGGTGGCGGGGCGGCGCGACGTGTGGCGCTTCGGGGGGCGCTACGGGTGGCGCGACGTACGGTCAGCGCTTCCGCTTCGGGCGCCGCGATGCCGCCGCCGGCAGAGCCGGCCGCACACGGGCGACCCGGACGACGGTGGTCGGCGCAACCCCAGGGATGGTCTCGGCGCTGAGCACCTCGGCGTCGCCTCCGCCGAGCCCCGCGATGAGCGGCTGCGCCCCGTCGACCTCCTCCTGGGCTCGGGAGCCCTTCATGGCGAGGAGAACGCCGTGCTCGCGCACCAGCGGGAAGCACCACGTCATGAGTCGGTCCAGCGGTGCCACCGCCCGCGCAGTGACGACGTCGGCCGCGAGCCGGCCGTGCATCTCCTCGGCTCGTCGCTGCACCACGTCGACCGATGTCAGGCCGAGGCTCTCGGCGACCTCAGTGAGCCACAGTGCGCGGCGCTCCATCGGCTCGACCAGGACCACGTCGAGGTCAGGTCGAGCGCAAGCGATGACGAGTCCAGGGAGCCCGGCGCCGCTACCGACGTCGATGACGCTTCCCGTGGCCGGAAGATAGGGGAGAAGGGCCGCGGAGTTGAGCAGATGTCGCTCCCACAGGCGAGGAACCTCACGAGGTCCGATCAACCCGCGGAGGACCCCCTCGGCGGCGAGCGCGTCGGCGAATGCGGAGACACGGTCGAAGCCGTCGCCGAGGAACCCCTTCGCTCGCTGGGCCACCTCCACATCGACCTCGGTGGCTTCACGCTCCATGGCTCCAGTGTTTCACGTGGAACCGGGCGCGCCCGGAGTCGCCGGCCGGGATCGTCCGTGCGCGACGACTTCCCGAAGTTTCACGTGGAACGCCGCTCCGAGCGCGACCACGGCCGCGGTCCAGACGCTCCCGCCGAGCCTGGGTGGAACCCTGGAGGGCGGCGGGCTGCTGCAGACGCTGGGCGTGGGAAGGACCCGAGCCCGGGCCCTCCACGGGCGGCCGATGCCCGGAGGGCCCGCGAAGACCCCGTGCCCACAAAGCCCCGAGGCTCGTGGAGGAGTCGGTGGCAAGGTGGCGTCGATGAGGAACCAGGCGCCTGGAGCAGCGTGACGTCGCGCCGGGGTTCCGCAGCGGGTCCCTCGGAGTCATACTCCGGTGGCTCTCCCTGTCGTCCTCATCAAGCCGCCGCTGGTGAGTGCGCTAGGTGTGGATCAGCCACCTGCGAAGGCCACGAGGGCGTTTCACGTGAAACGCTGCCGACATTCCGCGGTGCCCACACTCACCGACCGACCGCACTCGACACGTGTCCACACCGGTTCCCGAGGCCGGCCAGATCCGCACGCTGCCGCCACACTGCATCGGGACCCACAGGGTGCCGTCACACAGGGCTGGCCTGGGTCGGTCGGCCCCTGACGAGGGCCACCCCACACCACAGGCCCGTCTGAAGCGCCGGCAACAGCGGAGACCCCGCCGCCCCCGATCTCTGGTCCGGCCCGCGACGGGCCTCGGCTCGGGGACGTCTGTGCCCACCACGCCGGGAGCCGCCGAGACAGCTGGTCGGGGCGGCCGAGCGACTCGTCAAGCGCGCACGCCCTGCCGAGGGTCAGGACCTGGGCCCTCCCGAGGAAGGTCGTTCCACGTGAAACCACGCGCAGCGGCACATGCCACGAGGCCCCGGTTTCACGTGAAACCGGGGCCTCGTGCGACCAGCTCAGTCCTGCGCGGGGTGGATCACCACGTGCCGCTCAGGCTCCTCGCCCTCGCTGTCACTCACGAGCCCGGCAGCGGCCACGGCATCGTGAACCACCTTGCGCTCGAAGGGGTTCATCGGCTCCAGCGCGACCTTGCTGCCGGTCGACTGCACCTTGGCGATGGCCTCCTTCGCCACCTCGACCAGCTCCGCGCGGCGCCCTGCCCGGTAGCCCGCGATGTCCAGCATCAGACGGCTCCGTTCGCCCGTGCGCGTCTGGACGGCGAGTCGTGTCAGCTCCTGGAGCGCCTCGAGCACCTCGCCGTCGCGACCCACGAGCCGCTGGAGGCTCCGGCCCGCCGACCCCTCGGCCACGATCGCAAGCGAGGCCCGCTGATGGTCGACGTCGATGTCGATGTCACCGTCAGCATCGACGATGTCGAGTAGCTCCTCCAGGTAGTCGGCTGCGATCTCGCCCTCCTCCTCGAGGCGGCGGGTCAGGCTGTCGTCAGGGGCCGCGGTGGCTGCGGTCGCCGAGTCGGTCATGTCACTCCTCGAGGTCCCGTGGGTCACTTCTCGTCCAGTTCCGGCTCGCTGTCGCCGGAGGTCTCCGGGGCGCTCCCGCCGTCGGCGGCGCCAGCAGCGGCTCCGCGCTTCGGACCGGCGGCCCTGCCACCCGCCGGCTTGCCGCCCGTGGGCTTGCCCGTGGCACCCGCCGGCTTCGCGCCAGCAGCCTTGCGGACCGCGGGCTTCGTCGCGGCGTCGGCTCCGTCGGCCTTCGCGCCTCCCGCGGGCTTCGCACCGCCGGCCTTGCCGCTCGTACCCGCAGGCTTGGCGCCGGGAGCCTTCGCTCCGGCGGCGCTCGTCGCGCCATCAGCGCCCGCCGGCTTCGCACCAGCAGGCTTGGCACCAGCCGGCTTCGCACCAGCAGGCTTCGCACCAGCAGGCTTGGCACCAGCAGGCTTCGCACCAGCAGGCTTCGCACCCGAGCCGGCCCCCGCCGACGGCGTCGAGCCGGTCGGGCGTGCCCGGTCCTTGCGGACCGGCTGCTGACGCTGACCCCGCGGCTTGGTGTCCTCGGCGGGCTCCTCCTCGAGCACGATGCCCTTCTTCGCCGCCTTCTTTGCGCGGCGCTCCTTGAGCCGTCGTTCCGCCTCGGAGCCAGGCGTCGGGTTGCGCCGGATGACGTAGAACTGCTGACCCATCGACCACAGGTTCGTCGTGGTCCAGTAGATCAAGACACCGATCGGGAAGTTCACACCCGACACCGCGAAGATGATCGGCAGCGCGTACAGCAGCATCTTCTGCTGCTGAGCCATCGGGCCCTGGAGCGCCGTCGCCGGCATGTTCTTCTGGGTGAGCTGCTTCTGCGTGGTGAACGTGGTCACCGACATGGCGACGATGAGCGCGACGGTGACGATCTTCACCGAGTTGCTGGCGTCCGCCTGGAAGAAGAACGATGAGATCTTGGCCCCGAACACCTCCGCGTTCTCGACCGAGCTCGCGGTCGAGCGGTTCATCGGGCCGATGGTCGGGTACCGACCCGCGGCGATGTCGTCGAGGCTGTTCAGCAGCCGGAACAGCGCGAAGAAGATGGGCGACTGCGCGAGCACGGGCAAGCACGACGAGAACGGGTTCGTGCCGTGCTTCTGGTAGAGCGCCATCGTCTCGCGCGTGAGCGCCTCGCGCGACGCCGGGTCGTTGCGACCCTTGTACTTCTTCTGCAGCGCCTGGAGCTCGGGGGACAGCATCTGCATCGCACGTGCGGAGCGGATCTGCCGCACGAACAGCGGGATCAGCAGCGCGCGCATGATGATGACGAGCGCGACGATCGACAGCGTCCAGGTAACGCCGGAGTCGGCCCCGAGACCGAGGTTCGTGAGCAGGTCGTGGACCCCGACCATGATCCACGCAACCGCGATCATGATCGGTTGCAGCAGGGTGTCGTACCAGGACATGTAGGCGTGCTCCTCGGTCAGTCGGCGCCGTGGGCGTGCGGCCCGACGGGATGGGCAAGCTTCGGGTCACGCGCCGGCGGCACGTCGTCGATGCCGCCCGGGGTCCAGGGGTGGCACCGGGCGAGCCGCCGCACCGCGAGCCAGCCGCCGCGCACGAACCCGTGCCGCTGCAGCGCCACGACGGCGTAGCTCGAGCAGCTCGGGTAGTACCGGCACGAGGGCGGCGTCAACGGAGAGACGAAGGTCTGGTAGATCCGGACGACGCCGATGAGCAGCAGGGCGGGGAGGCGACGCAGCCCACGCAGCACGGCCGTGGCCCGCGTGGGTGCGGCCATCGCGCCCGCCGGGGGAGCGGCGACGCTCATCGGGAGCCACCCCGCGCGTCGGGCGGCTCGGCATCGAGACCGGCGCGCCGGGTCGCCGCGTGCAGGGCCGAACGGAAGTCGGCGGTCAGCGTGGCGTAGTCGACGCCGCCCGACGGCGGCAGCGCGCGCACGACGAGGTCGGCCCCCTCGGGGAGAGCCGCGCGCTGCTCCACCACGACACCTCGCAACCTTCGCCGGACCTTGTTCCGGACGACCGCCCCGCCGACCGCACGCGAGACCACGAGCCCGACCCGCGTCCCGGTGCCGGCGTCCGCGGCAGCCCGGCAGTGCACGACGAGCGTGCTCCGGCCCGCTCGCGCGCCACGCCGTACGGTCACGTCGAAGTCGGCGGACCGCCGCATGCGCAACTCGGCGGGGAGCACGCCCGATGCGTCAGGCGGAGAGCTTCTCGCGGCCCTTGCGCCGCCGCCCCGCGATGATGGCGCGGCCGGCACGCGTGCGCATGCGCAGGCGGAAGCCGTGGGTCTTGGCCCGGCGCCGGTTGTTCGGCTGGAAGGTGCGCTTCGACACGTCAAGCTCCGTAAGGTCGTCCCGGTCACCGCCACCACGGCGGACATCTACGCCTCCCCCGACAACGCACGCGCTGGGCGGCGCGCGCCGGTCTCACCGGGAGTCGGGAGGTGGGCACGCCAGCAGGAACCGTCGGGAACGGCTGTGCCACGGTACGCGGCGGTGCCGCGAGGGGTCAAACGCGCGAGGCCCTGGCCGAGGGGAGGTCGAACGGATCAGAATGCACCCGTACGGCGGATTCGCGGCTCCGACACTCCGGGCACGATGTGGATCGGCAATCCGGCGGATCGCTCGCAGCCGCCGTGGATCGCCGTCTCCTGATCGTCCCGGGTGCCCCCGCGCGCCCGTCCGTCAGCATGGCCGCGCTCCGCACACAGTCTGTGGAGAACTGTGTGGACGACGCCCGACCGTGCGAGACTTCGCAGGCTTGACGGCGTTCTCGACACAGGAGCAACTGGTGGCAGCACAGGACGACTCGGTCGCCCAGATCTGGGACAGGGCCGTCGGGCGGCTGGCCGACGACCCTGCGATGACGTCGCAGCAGCTCGCGTTCATCCGCCTCGCGCGCCCCGTCGGTCTCCTCGACGGAACAGTGCTGCTCTCGGTCGACAACGCCTTCACCAAGGACTACCTGGAGACCCGCGTCCGCGCCGAGCTGATCTCGACCCTGAGCGACGTCCTGGGTCAGGACGCCAGGATCGCGGTCATGGTGGAGGAGGGGCCCACCCCGGAGCCCGCCCCGCGGCGAGCCGACGACGACGGCCACGACGTGGTCGCTCCCCCGGGTGCCCGCGACGCCGCCGGCCCCCGCCCCCTCAGCGACGACGACCACCGTCCGCAGCCGATCGACCGTGACCGCGTGTCCGACGCCGCCCACCCCGAGGGTTCCCGGCCGCACGGCACCCATCACCGGCCGCCGACGGAACAGCCGCACCTGAACCCGAAGTACCTGTTCGAGACGTTCGTCATCGGCTCGTCGAACAGGTTCGCGCACGCCGCCGCGGTGGCCGTCGCCGAGGCACCGGCCAAGGCCTACAACCCGCTGTTCATCTACGGCGACTCCGGCCTGGGCAAGACGCACCTGCTGCACGCCATCGGTCACTACGCGTTCTCGCTCTACCCGGGAGTGCGCGTGCGCTACGTGAACTCCGAGGAGTTCACCAACGACTTCATCAACTCCATCGGTGAGGGGAAGGCCGGCGCGTTCCAGCGGCGCTACCGCGAGGTGGACGTGCTCCTCGTCGACGACATCCAGTTCCTGCAGGGCAAGGAACAGACGATGGAGGAGTTCTTCCACACGTTCAACACGCTCCACAACGCGAACAAGCAGGTCGTCATCACGTCCGACGTCCCGCCCAAGCAGCTCGCGGGCTTCGAGGACCGGATGCGGTCGCGGTTCGAGTGGGGTCTCATCACCGACATCCAGCCGCCGGACCTCGAGACGCGCATCGCCATCCTGCGCAAGAAGGCGGCCAGCGAGCGTCTCCAGGCGCCCGACGACGTCCTCAGCTACATCGGCTCGAAGATCTCCACGAACATCCGCGAGCTCGAGGGTGCGCTCATCCGCGTCACGGCCTTCGCGAACCTCAACCGTCAGCAGGTCGACCTCGCACTCGCCGAGATCGTCCTCAAGGACCTCATCACCGACGACGACACCGCCGAGATCACGGCCGCCACGATCATCACCCAGACCGCGAACTACTTCGGCCTCACGATCGACGACCTGTGCGGCTCGTCGCGGTCCCGCGTCCTGGTGACCGCCCGGCAGATCGCCATGTACCTGTGCCGCGAGCTCACCGACATGAGCCTGCCGAAGATCGGTCAGCAGTTCGGCGGCCGCGACCACACCACGGTGATGCACGCGAACCGCAAGATCCGCGAGCTGATGGCGGAGCGACGGTCCATCTACAACCAGGTGACCGAGCTCACGAACCGCATCAAGCAGCAGCACCGCGGCTGAATTGTCACGGTAAGAGCACGGCTCTGTTCACACCTGTGGACATCTTTGTGGATGCCCGTGGACGACACGCGTGACCAATGTGGACATCACACCGCGTCGCGGTGGATGCCAGGTGAACGACAGGGCGCCGTCCACTGCGCACCGTCGTCGTCGACAGCGGCATCGACATCCCGGTCCACACCGGTGCCGGCGCCGTGACCTGCGTCGACGGCCGTCGTCCACACCATCCACACCACCGATGACGACGACGAACTCTTTTCTTCTCGGAGATTCCACACACCTTCATGGCCCGGCCGGGCCGTTGTCCTTCTCTCTCCTGCCGCACATGCGTTCACCGGTCGCGGGTGGTGTCCCTCCGTCTGCGCACTCGCGTACTGTTCACCACGTACTCCGGGCGCTGTGGCCGTGCACGTCGTGCCCGCCTGGCCCGGGGTCCCACGTACCGATGCAGCACGCACCACCGCAGCACGCAGCACCGCCGAGCGGGCGCCGGGCTCGCCGGCCAGAAGGGATGAGGCATGAGGTTCCGGGTGGACCGTGACGTCCTGGCGGAGGCCGTGACCTGGACGGCACGTTCGCTGCCGACCCGTCCTCCGGTCCCGGTCCTGGCGGGCGTGCGGATCGACGTCGACGACGCCGGCGTCGTCCAGCTCTCGAGTTTCGACTACGAGGTGTCGGCGCGCTCCGAGATCGCCGCGGACGTGTCGGAGACGGGCACGGTCCTGGTGTCCGGCCGGCTGCTCGCCGAGATCTCGCGTGCCCTCCCGGCCAAGCCCGTCGAGATGGTGCTCGACGGCACCAAGGTCTCCGTGACCTGCGGCGCCAGCCGATTCACTCTGCTGACCATGCCGGTCGAGGACTACCCGGCGCTGCCGGCGATGCCTGACGTCATCGGCACCGTCGCCGGCGACCAGCTGGCGGAGGCCGTCGCGCAGGTCACGGTCGCGGCCAGCCGCGACGACACCCTCCCGCTGCTCACCGGCGTCCGGATGGAGATCGAGGGCGACACGATGGCGTTGCTCGCCACGGACCGCTACCGGCTCGCGCTGCGCGAGCTGCGCTGGACGCCCGCGCGCACCGACATCTCGCAGGTCGCGCTCGTGCGTGCCCGCACCCTGAACGACGCCGCGAAGTCGCTCGGTGGCTCCGACCAGGTGACCATCGCGCTGTCCACCGGCGCCGGCGTCGACCTCATCGGCTTCGAAGCCGGCGGCCGGCACACGACGTCGCTCCTGGTCGACGGCGACTACCCCGCGGTCCGTCGCCTCTTTCCTGACGAGACACCGATCCACGCCGTCGTGGACAAGGCCGCGCTCACCGAGGCCGCGCGCCGCGTCGCGCTGGTCGCCGAGCGGAACACGCCGATCCGGCTCGCGTTCTCCGAGGGCCAGGTCGTGCTCGACGCCGGCCAGGGTGACGACGCCCAGGCGTCGGAGGCGCTCGAGGCCACGCTGGTCGGCGAGGACATCACCGTCGCGTTCAACCCGCAGTACCTGCTCGACGGCCTCGGCGCGATCGCGGCGCCGCTGGTCCGCCTGTCGTTCACCCACCCGAACAAGGCGGTGGAGTTCACGGGTCAGGCCGAGCCGGACGGCGACGACGACAAGAGCTACCGCTATCTGTTGGTGCCCATCCGCTTCGCGAGCTGAGATGGTGCGTATGCACATCGGTCTCGTCGGTCTCGGGAAGATGGGCGCGAACATGCGCTCCCGGCTGCGCGCGCACGGGATCGAGGTGACCGGCTACGACCGGAACCCCGACGTCACGGACGTGCCCGACCTCGCCGCGCTCGTCGCGGCGCTGCCCGCCGGCGACGGTGCCGGGCCGCGCGTCGTGTGGGTCATGGTGCCCGCGGGTGCGCCCACCCGCACCGTCGTGCACGACCTCGCCGAGCTCCTGACGGCCGGCGACGTCGTCATCGAGGGCGGGAACTCGCACTACTCGGACGATGTCGAGCACGCGGCGCACCTGGGCGAGCGCGGGATCCGGTACGTCGACGTCGGCGTTTCCGGCGGGGTGTGGGGCGCCGACAACGGCTACGGCCTGATGGCCGGCGGCGACCCGGACGACGTCGCGACCCTCATGCCGGTGTTCGATGCGCTGCGCCCGGAAGGCCCGCGCGACGAGGGCTTCGTGCACGCCGGCCGCGTCGGAGCCGGCCACTTCGCGAAGATGGTGCACAACGGGATCGAGTACGGCCTCATGCAGGCGTACGCCGAGGGGTACGAGCTCCTCACCGCATCGGACCTGGTCAGCGACGTCCCGGGCACGATGAAGGCGTGGTCGCGCGGCACTGTCGTGCGGTCCTGGCTCCTCGACCTCCTGGTCGCCGCACTCGAGGCGGATCCGGAGCTCGGGTCCATCGACGACTGGGTCGAGGACTCCGGCGAGGGTCGCTGGACGGTGGACGAGGCGATCGACCGCGCGGTCCCGCTCCCCGTCATCTCGGCGGCGCTCTTCGCCCGGTTCTCCTCGCGCCAGGCGACCTCGCCGGCGCTCAAGGCCGTGGCCGCGCTGCGCCAGCAGTTCGGCGGCCACGCGGTCCGGCCGGCCGAGCCGTGAGCCGTCCCACCCCGGCGCCACGACGGGTGGACTGAGGCGTGCACGTCAGCCACCTCGCCCTCACCGACTTTCGTTCGTACGCCGAGCTGGACCTCCCCCTGGAGGCGGGTGTCAGCGCGTTCGTGGGCCCGAACGGGCAGGGCAAGACGAACCTGGTCGAGGCGATCGGGTACGTCTCGACGCTGTCGAGCCACCGGGTCGCGGCGGACGCGACGCTCGTGCGGGCGGGGACGCCGCGCGCCGTCGTGCGTCTGAAGGCCCGACGCGCGGACCGCGAGACGCTCATCGAGCTGGAGATCAGCCCGGGTCGCGCGAACCGCGCGCAGGTCAACCGCTCCCCTGTGCGCCGCACGCGGGACGTGCTCGGCATCGTGCGCACGGTCGTGTTCGCGCCGGAGGACCTGGCGCTGGTCAAGGGCGACCCGGACGGCCGCCGGCGGTTCCTGGACGCGCTGATGGTGCAGGTGTCGCCGCGGCTCGCGGGCGTCCTCGCGGACTACGAGCGGGTGCTGCGCCAGCGCGGCGCGCTGCTCAAGTCTGCAGGTCCGGGACTACGCCGGCACGCGCGGGGCCCCGCCGACGCCGGCGACTCCGCGGCGGCCGACCTCACCACGCTCGACGTCTGGGACGCCAAGCTCGCGCAGCTCGGCGCGGAGATCCTGGCCACCCGGCTGCGGCTGGTCGACCGCCTGCGTCCGCACGTCGCCGCGGCGTACGAGCAGGTCAGCGACGGTGGCCGCGCGGCCCTGGGCTACCGGTCCTCGCTCGAGCGCACGGCCGAGCGCGCCGCTGGTGACGACGAGGGCTGGGCCGTGCCGCTCGACGGCTCGGGTGCGGGGTCGGGTGCCGCGTCCGGGGCCGACACCGACGTCCTGCCGCACGACGGCGCCACGACGGCGGAGCTCGAGGCGCAGCTCCTCGCGGCTCTCGCGCGGGTGCGGCGCCAGGAGCTCGAGCGGGGCGTGAACCTCGTCGGCCCGCACCGCGACGACCTGCTGCTCGGCATCAACGGGCTGCCCGCGAAGGGCTACGCGAGCCACGGCGAGTCGTGGTCGCTCGCTCTCGCGCTGCGCCTGGCCTGCTACCAGCTGCTCACCCACGGCGACGACGACGCGATCGGCGGCTGGGTGGAGGGTTCAGCCCCGATCCTCGTGCTCGACGACGTGTTCGCCGAGCTCGACGACAACCGTCGCGACCGGCTCGCCCACCTCGTCGCCGGCGCGGAGCAGGTGTTGATCACGGCCGCGGTGCCGCACGACGTCCCAGCCGGGCTCGCCGGCCACCGGTACGCGGTCCTCGGCGGGACGGTGAGCCGTGCCTGAGAACCGCCCACCCGACGCCGGCATGCCCGACGCCGGCATGCCCGACGAGCCGTCGGCCCCGGCCTTCACCGTCCCGCCCGCGGAGGCCCTCGGGCTGACGCCGGCGTCCGAGGTCGCCCGCGCGGCGCTGAACCGGGCCAAGGC
>JAEZZV010000156.1 GCA_023418375.1 Actinomycetes bacterium
CCGCGCCGATGCCGCGGGCCGCGCCGGTCACCGCGGCGACCTGGCCGGCGAGCGGCTGCTCCCAGTCGGCGGGGAGGGCGCCGCCGTCGGTGCTCACGGTGAGGAGCTGCCCGTCGACGTAGGCCGACCGGCCGGAGAGCAGGAACCGCAGCCCACCGACCACCGAGGGTGCGGTGACGCCCACGCCGTCGGCGACGACGATGCCGTTGCCGGTCGCGCCGCCGCGCAGCTCCTTGGCGAGCGAGCGCACGATGCCCTCGACGCCGCGCCGGGCCGCACCGCGCATCGCGTCGGTGCCGACCGTCGAGCCCGGGCCCGACGACGGCCGTGTCACCGCGACCACGCGCCCGCCCCGGGCCAGGCCGCGCAGCGTGCCGCCGACGGCGAGCGCGGGCGCCCCCAGGTCGGCGGGGGAGGCCACCTCGGTCAGCACGAGCACGACGGCGCCGAACCGGTCGCCCTCGCCCGCCGAGCGGTGCACGTCCAGGCCCCAGTCGAGGAGCACGCCGGCGAGCGCGTCGGCGTCGCCCTTGCTGGCGTCGTCGTGGACGACGAGGACGGGGCCGGGGACCAGGGGCGCGCCGGGCTTGTGACGCCGGAGCACCGCGGGCCGCGGGAGGCCGAGCTTCTTGGCGAGCGCCGCCGTCGGGCCTGCATTCACGAGCTCGAGGTACTTGTCGCTCACGCCGCCGCCTCCAGGATCATCGCGTAGCCGAGGCCGCCGGCCGCGCACACGGACACGAGCGCGCGGCCCGAGCCGCGCTGGGCGAGCAGCTTGCTGGCCGTCCCGACGATGCGGCCGCCGGTCGCGGCGAACGGGTGCCCCGCCGCGAGCGAGGAGCCGTGCACGTTGAGCCGGTCGCGGTCGACCTTGCCGAACGGGCCGGGCAGGCCGAGGCGGTCGCGGCAGAAGTCGTCGTCCTCCCAGGCCGCGAGCGTGGTCAGCACCGTCGAGGCGAACGCCTCGTGGATCTCGATGAACTCGAAGTCCTCCAGCGTGAGGCCGTTGCGGGCAAGCAGGCGGGGGACCGCGTACGCGGGGGCCATGAGCAGGCCGTCGCGGCCGTGCACGAAGTCGACGGCCGCCATCTCGGCGTCGACGATCGAGGCCATCGGAGTCAGGCCGTGCGCGGCCGCCCAGTCGTCGCTGGCCAGCAGCACCGTCGAGGCACCGTCGGACAGCGGGGTGGAGTTGCCCGCCGTCATCGTCGCGGGAGCGTCCAGACGCTTGCCGAACACCGGGGACAGTGACGCGAGCTTCTCCATGCTCGAGTCGCCGCGCAGGTTCGCGTCGCGCGTGAGCCGGCGGAACGGGGTCATCAGGTCGTCGAAGAAGCCGGCGTCGTAGGCCGCGGCCAGGCGCTGGTGGGACGCGAGCGCGACCTCGTCCTGGGCCTCGCGCGTGACGCCCCAGGCCGCGGTGGTGAGCGCCTGGTGCTCGCCCATCGACAGGCCGGTGCGGGGCTCGCCGGTGGTGGGGGCGTCGGGCGCCAGGTGCCGGGGCCGGATGCCCGCGAGGGCCGCGAGCTTCTGCTGCGGGGTCTTGGCGCGGCTGAGGTCGAGCAGTGCACGGCGCAGCGGCTCGCTCACGACGATCGGCGCGTCGGACGCCGAGTCGACACCGCCCGCGATCGCCGACTCGAGCTGGCCGAGCTTGATCTTGTCCGCGAGCCCGACGATCGTCTCGATGCCGGTCGCGCAGGCCATCTGCACGTCGTAGGCGGGGGTGTCGTGCGCGAGCGCCGAGCCGAGCACCGCCTCGCGCGTGAGGTTGAAGTCCTTGGAGTGCTTGAGCACCGCGCCGGCCGCGACGGCGCCGACGCGCTCGCCGGCCAGGCCGTACCGCGCGACGAGGCCGTCCAGCGCGGCGACGAGCATGTCCCGGTTGCTCACGTGGTTGTAGTGGCCGCCGGCCCGCGCGAAGGGGATGCGGTTGGCGCCCACGACGACGGCGCGGCGCACGCCCGCGCCGCTCGTCCCGGTGGGGGAGCCGGTGGTCCGGGCTCGGGTGGTCCGGTCGGTGGTCTCCGCCATGGCGGTGTCCTCTCGTCGTCGAGGTGGAGCTTGCGCTGGCTGGTGCTGTGCGTGGTGCTCTGGCTGTGGCTCGCGTGCGGCGCCGGGCGGGGCTTTGGTCCCTCGTCCGGTCCGCGCTGACCTGATAGTGCCCGAAACCCACAGTACCTGATACCGTCAGTTTCGTGAGTCGGATCACACCGGCATCGGCGCCGGGCACCAGCGGACGGTCCGTGAGCGGCCGCCCCGAGGGCGCGCGGGCGGAGGCCGACCTCGACGCGCTCGCGGCCGACGGGCGGTCCACCCGCTGGGCAGACCACCGCGCCGCGCGTCGCACGGAGCTCGTCCACGCCGCGCGTCGGGCCGTGCACCGGCACGGTCCCGACGTGTCCATGGACGAGATCGCGACGACCGCGGGCACGTCGAAGTCGATCGTCTACCGGTACTTCGTCGACAAGCCCGGGCTGCAGCGGGCCGTCGGGGAGGCGGTCGTCGCGCAGATGCACACCGCGATGGACGAGGCGGCCCGGCTCGCGGGGACCCCGCGCGAGGCGCTGCGGGGCATGGTGGACGTCTACCTCGAGATGGCCGAGGCCTCGCCCAACGTCTACTGGTTCGTCACCCGGCCCGTGAGCGAGGACGCCTCGGTCCCGCTCGGGCACTTCCTGGACCAGGTCGCCGGGCTCATCGCGCGGCCGTTCGCGCGCGTCGCGGCGACCGAGGCACCCGGCGTCGCGGACGTCTGGGCGGCCGGCGCCGTGGGCTTCGTGCGCGGCGTCGGCGAGTGGTGGCTGCAGCACCGCACGGACCCCGACGCGCCCAGCCGCGAGGTCCTCACCGAACGCGTCACCTCATGGCTGTGGACGGGACCCGTGAGCGGGCTCACCCGGACGCGGCCCGACCTGTCCACGACCGGCTAGACCACCCGAGCCCGACCAGACGACCGACCTCGACGAGGAGGAGCGGAGATGACTGTGCTCAGCGAACGACGCCCGACGGGAACCATCCCGGCGGCGCCCGACCCCACCGTGGACGTCGCCCACCTGGAGCACGTGCTCCTGGGCCGATGGCGCGACGTCCGGCGCGAGGCGCGCGCGTTCCTCACCGATCCGCGCCTGCACCGGGTCGAGGGCCTGAGCTGCGCGGACCACCGCGAGAAGGTCCTCGAGCAGCTGCGGATCCTCGCCAAGGAGGGCGACGTCCTGCGCGCCTTCCCGACCGAGCTCGGCGGCGCCGACGACCACGGCAGCGCGCTCGCTCGGTTCGAGGAGGTTCTCGTCGCCGACCCGTCGCTGCAGATCAAGGCGGGCGTCCAGTGGGGGCTGTTCGCGTCGGCGATCCTGCACCTGGGCACGCAGGACCACCACCAGCGCCTGCTGCCCGGCGCGATGGACCTCACCGTTCCCGGCGCCTTCGCGATGACGGAGGCCGGCCACGGCTCCGACGTCGCCAGCCTCGCCACGACCGCGACGTACGACCCGGCGACCGAGGAGTTCGTCATCCACACGCCGCACCGCCAGGCGTGGAAGGACTACCTCGGCAACGCGGCCCTGCACGGGACGGCCGCCGTGGTGTTCGCGCAGCTCGTCTCCGGTGGCGTCGGCTACGGCGTGCACGCGTTCTACGTGCCGATCCGCAACCCGGAGACCGGGGAGTTCCTGCCCGGCGTCGGCGGCGAGGACGACGGGCTCAAGGGCGGGCTGAACGGCATCGACAACGGCCGCCTCTGGTTCGACCACGTGCGCGTGCCGCGGCGCGACCTGCTCAACCGGTACGGCGACGTCGCCGCCGACGGCACGTACTCCTCGCCCATCGCGAGCCCGGGCCGGCGCTTCTTCACGATGCTCGGCACGCTCGTCCAGGGCCGGGTCTCGCTCGACGGCGCCGCGATCAACGCCGCGAAGCTCGGGCTGATCACCGCGGTCACGTACGGCAA
The DNA here is from genome assembly GCA_023418375.1 of Actinomycetes bacterium. Classification (GTDB taxonomy): domain Bacteria; phylum Actinomycetota; class Actinomycetes; order Actinomycetales; family Cellulomonadaceae; genus Actinotalea. The sequence continues at coordinate 3,950 of JAEZZV010000156.1, forward strand.
CCAGCGTCGCCAGTTCACCGCGGCGTCGCCGCACGACGAGGTCGTGCTCCTCGACTACGCCGAGCACCAGCGCCGGCTCCTGCCGCGCCTGGCCCAGACGTACGCGCACGTCTTCGCCCACGAGCGGATGCTCGAGGCGTTCGACGGCGTCTTCTCGGGCGCACACGACACGGACGACGACCGCCAGGACCTCGAGACGATCGCCGCCGCCCTCAAGCCGACGTCCACGTGGCACGCGCTGGACACCCTCCAGGCGGCGCGCGAGGCGTGCGGCGGGGCGGGCTTCCTCACCGAGAACCGGCTCGTCTCGCTGCGCGCCGACCTCGACGTCTATGCGACGTTCGAGGGCGACAACACGGTGCTGCTCCAGCTCGTCGCGAAGCGGCTGCTCGCGGACTGGTCCAAGGAGTTCGCGGGGATCGACGCCACGGGCCTGGCGAAGTACGTGGCCGGCCGGGCGGCCGACGCGGCCTGGCACCGCACCCCGCTCGCCCGGGTGGTCCAGGTCCTGTCCGACGGCGGCGACGTGCGACGGTCGGTCGGGCACCTGCGTGACACCGAGACCCAGCGCGAGCTGCTCACCGACCGCGTCGAGACGATGATCGCGGAGATCGGCACGGCCCTGCGGCCCGCCATGAAGGCACCCAAGGACGAGGCGGCGCGGCGCTTCAACGCGCAGCAGCACGCGCTCGTCGAGGCCGCCCGCGCGCACGCCGACCTGCTGCTGTGGGAGGCGTTCACCGCCGGGCTCGCCCAGGTGACCGACCCGGGCACGCGCCGCGTGCTCACCTGGCTCCGGGACCTGTTCGGCCTGTCGGCCATCGAGAAGAACCTGGCCTGGTACCTCATCCACGGCCGGCTCTCGGCGGCGCGCGCGCGGACCGTCACGTCCTACCTCGACCGGCTGCTCACCCGGCTCCGCCCGCACGCCCAGGACCTCGTCGACGCGTTCGGCTACGGGCCCGAGCACGTGCGCGCGGTCATCGCCTCGGGCGTCGAGGCGGAGCGGCAGGCCGAGGCGCGCGAGCACCAGCGGCGGGCCCGGGCCGACGGCACCGCGCCGCGGCCGGAGAAGGCCGAGCGGGCGGCGAGGGCCGGCAGGCGCTGAGCGGGTGCTCGGCGTCGCTAGCCCACGTGGTCGCGCCAGGAGTGCTGGGGCTCGTAGCCGAGCAGGTCGCGCGCGCCGTCGATGGCCAGAAGCGTCTCGAACTCGCCGATCTCGCGCGTGAGCGCGACCCCGGGGAACACGGTCGCGAGCAGCTCGCGCGACGGCGTCGCCATGATCGTGTCCGCCGCGGCGACGATGACGTTGCGTGAGCCGGTCGTGTCGCGCTCCAGCCCGAGGCGGCACGCCTGCGCGACGTCGCGCACGTCGACGTAGCCCCACAGGTTCCACCTCCGCGCGTGCGGGTCGCCCCAGTAGCCCGGCACCGCCGCGTAGTCCTCGGGTCGGTGGATGTTCGAGATCCGCAGGCCCACGAACGGGATCCCCGACCACGCGGAGACGTGCTCGGCGGCGACCTCGCCCAGCACCTTCGACAGCGCGTACTCGGTCGTCGGCAGGGGGAAGTGCGCCTCGTCGACGGGCGCGTAGCGCGGGGGGACGTCGAACGGCAGGCCGAGCGTGGTCTCGCTCGACGCCCAGACGACCTTGCGCAGCCCCAGCCGGGCCGCCGCGAGGAAGACGTTCTGGTTCGCCGCGGTGTTCACGGCGAGCGTGTGCGGCCCGGGCGCGCGCCCGGGTGCGGGGATGTTCCCGAGGTGCACGACGGCGTCCGCCCCGGCCAGGGCCTCGACCGCCTGCCCGTAGTCGGTCAGGTCCGCGTGCAGCAGCCCGACGCCGAGGCCCGCATCCTCACCGGCCGGACCCGCGAGGTCCGTCGCCCGCACGTCGTAGCCGTGGGCGAGGAGGTCGGCCACGACCGCGCGGCCCGCCTTGCCGTACGCGCCGGTGACGGCGACGGTCGTGCTGCTGGGCCGCGTGTCGGGGTGGGTCAGCCGGGTCATGCCGCCATCCTCCGCCCTCGAGCGCCCTGCGGGCACGGCGGCGTCCCGGCACCGTGGCTGGCGTGCCGACGACCTACCGCCCGGCCCCCGCGCGTCGGGCCGTGACCGCCGTCATGTCGGGCTTCGACCGGGCGGGTGCCGGCCCGCGGCGGACCTACCTCCTCACGGTGGTCAGGCCGTTCGGCGGCGCCGGGCCCGACGACCCGGTCGAGGCGTTCGTCGCGATCACGCCGCGGCACCCGGTCTTCGCGTTGAGCCCGACGGGGGCGGCCGTGCCGGGCGACGGCCCCGGCCGCGCCCGACCGTCACACCCGGCGTTCGAAGCCCCAGACGACCGGCGTGAAGAAGCGGGTCCAGAAGCCGTAGGCCTCGAGGTTGTGGGTCTCGCAGTCGACCGACACGAGCGTCTTCCCTGCCGTTGCGGCGTGCTCCGCGAGCGCACGGACGAGCGCCGTCCCGACGCCGCGCCCGCGCACCGAGGGGTCGACGTACATCCCGTTGATCGCGAGGCAGGACGGGTCGCGCACGACGTCGCTGACGTCGTCCTGCGGGTCCTCGGCCTTGACGTAGCCCACCGGCCGGCCGTCGGTCTCGGCCAGGACCGCCACGCTCGTCGGCTCCGCGAGCCAGGCGCGCCACCAGCCGGCGTCGTCGCCGCGGGGGTTCGGGAAGAAGACCGGCGAGGCCCCGATGTGCTCGGCGAGCCGGGCCTCCATCGCGGCGATCGCCTCGGCGTCGTCGCCGGTGGCGCGCCGCGTGAGCGTGGCCCCGGCCGCGCCATCGGTGGCGGCCCGGGCCCCACCGGCCCGCGCGGCGACGTCGGTCGTCGGGGCGGCTGCGTCCATGACGATCCGGCCGAAGCCCGTGAGCGACAGCGCCTCGATCGCCTCCTGTGCGCTCGCGAGGACGGCCACCGCGTGGAGCCGCGCGCCCGCGTCGAGCCAGCGCGGCGCGATCGCGCGGTAGAGCACGCGGTAGTCGTCGAAGGCCGAGGCCGTGTCGGCCGCCGCGTTCGCCCAGTCCGGCGAGAACCACCCGGGGCCTGCGTGGCGGAAGTCCTCGATCCGGAAGCCGCCCAGGAGAGCGACCAGGCGCCCGCCCCGCCAGAGCCCCGCGGCGGTGCCGTGCTCGAGGAGCCACGCGAGCCTGCCGCGGTAGTCCTCTGGCGTGCGCCGGGGAAGGTCGGGCGCCTGGTCGCCGAGCCGCGCGTGGCAGGCGGCGACGACCTCGGCCGCCGCTGCGGCGTCGTCCCCAGTGAGGGAGCGGACGGCCGTGGCGGCCTCCGTCACTCCGCGGTCCCGGGCGCGTCCTGGGTGAGCAGCGTCGAGGCGTAGTCAGGCACGTAGCGCTGCGAGTCGCGGGGCGGGCGGACGTACCCGGTCGACGGCGGCCGGGGCGGCAGCACGATCTCCTCGCGCTCCACCTCGCGGTAGTCGAGGCTCGAGACCAGGTGGTGGATCATGTCGAGCCGCGACCGGCGCTTGTTGTCGGACTCGACGACCCACCACGGCGCCTCAGGGATGTCCGTGTGGACGAGCATCTGGTCCTTGGCCCGGGAGTACTCCTCCCAGCGGGAGATCGACTCGAGGTCCGTCGTCGACAGCTTCCAGCGGCGCATCGGGTCCGTCATGCGCGAGCGGAAGCGTGCCTCCTGCTCCGCGTCGGACACCGAGAACCAGTACTTGCGCAGCAGGATCCCGTCCTCGACGAGCATCCGTTCGAAGATCGGGCACTGGTGCAGGAAGCGGTGGTACTCGTCGTTGGAGCAGTAGCCCATGACCCGCTCGACGCCCGCGCGGTTGTACCAGGACCGGTCGAAGAGCACGATCTCTCCGGCCGCGGGCAGGTGGGCGATGTACCGCTGGAAGTACCACTGGCTGCGCTCGCGCTCGGTCGGCGTGGGCAGCGCGACGATGCGCGCGACGCGCGGGTTCAGGTACTGCGTGACCCGCTTGATGGTCGAGCCCTTCCCGGCCGCGTCGCGTCCTTCGAAGACCACGACGAGCCGCTTGCCCTCCGCGCGGACCCACTCCTGGATCTCGACGAGCTGCGCCTGGAGGCGGAAGAGCTCCTCCTCGTAGACCTTCTTCGGGAAGCGCGTCGTCGCGCCGGCGGACGGGGTCTCGGCCATGGTGCCGAGCGTATTCCCGACGACGTGCGGCCGGGCGGGTCACGACGACCCGCCCGGCCGTGTGCCGCTCCGCCGGGCGGGGGCAGTCGGGCAGGGTCAGCCGGGCAGGGTCAGCCGGGCAGGGTCGGCCGGGCGCGCTCAGCCCGCGGTGCCGCGCGTCGGGCGACGCTCAGC
>JAEZZV010000209.1 GCA_023418375.1 Actinomycetes bacterium
GTACGGCGCCACGCGGGTGCCGGCGAACCGCTCGCGCTCGGCCGGCGGGAGCGGGGACGCCGGGTGCGTCCGGACGAGGGCGTCGCGCCCGGCGACCCAGAGCGCGTGCGCGTCGGCGGGATCCCCGGCGGCCCGCACCTGCCCGTAGAGGGCGGCCACCCGCCGCCGCCAGTCGAGCACGTCCCAGCGGTCCATCCGCCGACCGTAGCCGTCCCGTCCTACCCCCGCCTCGCCGGGACCGTGAATAATCCGGGGCCTGCCGGAGTTCCGTCATCGGAACGGAGGACCCATGCAGCACATCCACCACGGCGGTCGCGCGTGAGCTGGGGCGCGTGGCGCGGCCGCTCGAAGGGCGAGCGTGTCGCGCTCGTCGCGCAGGTCTCCCAGCCCCTGCGCCGCTACCTCGGCACCGAGGCGGCCGGCGCGGCGCTGCTGCTCGCCGCGACCGTGCTCGCCCTGGCGTGGGCCAACTCGCCCTGGTCGTGGGCGTACGAGGACCTGCTCGGCACCCCGGTCGTCCTCACGGTCGGCGGCGACGGCCTCGACATGGACCTGCACCACTGGGTCAACGAGGGCCTGATGACGGTGTTCTTCTTCGTCGTCGGGCTCGAGGTGCGGCGCGAGCTCGCGCTCGGCGAGCTGACCGACCGGCGCCGGGCGCTCGTGCCGGCCGTCGCCGGCGTGGCCGGCCTGCTCGTGCCCGCCGGGCTCTACCTCGCGGTCAACCCGGGCGGCGACGCGGCGGCCGGCTGGGGCGTCGTCATCGGCACCGACACCGCGTTCCTGCTCGGCGCGCTGGCCGTGGTCGGGCCGCGCCTGTCCACCCAGCTGCGCCTCTTCCTGCTCACGATGAGCGTGGCGGACGACATCCTCGCCGTCACGGTGATCGGCGTCGCCTACTCGGACGCGCTGCACCTCCCGTCGCTGGTGGTCGCGGTCGCGTGCCTCGCGGTGCTCGTGGCACTGGGCCGGGCCGGGGTCTGGCAGGCGTCGCCGTACGTGGCCGTCGTGCTCGTCCTGTGGCTCTCGACGCTGCGCTCGGGGCTGCACGCGTCGATCGCCGGGATGCTGTCGGGCCTGCTCGTCCCGGCGCTCGCCGCGCGGCGAGACCTGGTCGAGGACGCCGCGCGCGCCGCCAAGGCGTTCCGCCAGTCGCCTCTGCCGAGCGTCGGGAGGACGGCGCAGCGCGGCATCGTGCGCGCCGTCTCCGTGAACGAGCGGCTCCAGGAGGTGCTGCACCCGTGGACGAGCTACGTCGTCGTGCCGCTGTTCGCCCTCGCCAACGCGGGGGTGGACCTGCGCGACGGCGTCCTGGCGGACGCCCTGCGCTCGCCGGTGACCTGGGGCGTCGTCCTAGGGCTCGTGCTCGGCAAGCTCGTCGGCATCACCCTCGGCACGGCCGCCGCCGTCCGCGCGGGCCTCGGGCGCCTGCCGCAGGGCGTCGGCGCCGGGCAGGTGGTCGGCGGGGCGGCGCTGTCCGGCATCGGGTTCACGGTCTCCCTCCTCATCGCGGAGCTGGCCTTCGGCGAGTCCGAGCTCCGCGACCAGGCGACGGTCGGCGTGCTGCTGGCGGCGGTCCTCGCGACGGCGCTCGGCTGGCTCGCCTTCCTGGTCGCCGCCCGGTTCCGCGGCGAGCGGACGGCGGAGCTCCCGCGCGTCCTCGCGCATCCCGTGGACCCTGCGCGCGACCACGTCTACGGAGACCCGCACGCGCCCCTGACCGTCGTGGAGTACCTGGACTACGAGTGCCCGTTCTGCGCGAAGGTCACGGGGGTGGCCCAGGCCCTGCGCGACCACTTCGGGGACGACCTGCGCTACGTCGTCCGGCACCTGCCCCTGCCCGACGTGCACCCGCACGCGGAGCTCGCCGCGCACGCCGCGGAGGCGGCCGCCCGCCAGGGACGGTTCTTCGAGATGACCGGGCTGCTCTTCCGTCACCAGGACCGCCTCGAGCTCGAGTACCTGGTGGGCTACGCGACGGAGCTCGATCTCGACGTCGACCGGTTCCTCGCCGACCTCGCCGACGACGAGACCGCCGCACGCGTGCGCGAGGACGTCGCCGGCGCGGAGGCGAGCGGCGCGCGCGGGACGCCGACGTTCTTCCTGGGCGGCGAGCGCCACGTCGGGCCGTACGACGCCGCCAGCCTCATCGCGGCCCTGGAGGCGCTACGCGAGGCGTCGCCGACGGTCGAGCCGCTCCCCGCGCAGGTCACCCGCTCGGACGCAGAGGGCTGAACACTCGGGGAACGTCCGGTGACGAGTCCCCGAGCCGGGCCGGTCGGCCCCGCCGACCCGGGCACCATGACCGGGTGATCGCCTCCGACGTCGCCCTCCTCGCGCACCGCCTGCCTCGGGTCACCGCCGCAGGGTCCACGTTGCCCACCGCCGTCGTCCACGCCTCCCGCCCGGTGGATGCCGTCGACGACGACCTGGCCCTGACCGACCTCGAACGGGCCTTCCGGTCGCCGGACCTCGTGTGCGTGGCCGTGCGGGACACGGCCACCGATGCCGTGGGCCTGATCACCCGGCGCCGCTACTCGGCGGCGCTCGCGGGGCGCCTCGGCTTCGGCCGTGCGCTCCTCGCCCGGGCCACCACCGGCGACCTCGCCGACTGGCGGCCTCTCGTGGTCGAGCCCGACGCCAGCATCGTCGACGTCGCCCTCGCCGCGATGGAACGGCCGGATGAGGCGCGCGACGACGTCGTGCTGGTGCGCGCGAAGGAGTGGCACGGGGTCACGCCCGCCGACCTCGTGCTCGCGCTGACGACCCTGCTGGCCGCCCGGTCGCTGCACGACCCGGTCACGTCGCTCGCCAACCGCGCCTACCTCGTGCACCAGCTGCGGGAGCGGTCGTCCCGGTGCCGCACGACGGCGCACCGCGTCGCCGTCGTCCAGGCGGAGGTGAGCGGGCTGCGGGCGGTCAACGCCGAGCACGGTGACGAGGCCGGCGACGAGGCGCTCGCTGCGGTCGCGGCGCACGTCGTGCGCGCGCTGCCGCCGGGGTGGGTCGTCGGACGGACCGGCGCCGACGAGCTGACGGTCGTCGGCACGCTTCCCGGACCGCTCGACGACGCTGCAGCGGCCGCCGCCGTCGAGGTCGTCCGCGCCGGGCTCGCAGGGTACGTCCCCGTCACCGGGCCCGCCCTGCCCGAGGGGGTGCGCCTCATGCTCCGGGTCGGTGCGGTGTTCTCCCGCGCGGGCGGCGGCAGTCCCGACAAGCTGCTCGCGGCCGTCGGGGCGCAGCTGCGCGAGCTCCGGCGACGGTCGGGCGACCGGCTCGCGGTCGCGCCCTGACCCGACCCGAGGACGGCAGCCGGCCTGGAAGACTGCAGGCATGATCTTCCGTCGACGTCGCGCCACACCGACCGTCGGCCTGGTGCTCAGCGGCGGCGGCTCGCGGGCCAGCTTCCAGCTCGGCGCCCTGCGGTACCTCTACGACGAGGTCGGCATCACGCCGACGGTCGTCGCCGGGGCCTCGGTGGGCTCGGTGCTCGGCTCGGTGCTGGCGCAGCACCCGGACCACGCGGGTCAGCGCGCGGCCCTCGCACAGCTCGACGCGGTGTGGCGGGGCCTGCAGGAGTCGTCGGACATCTTCACCGAGCAGGAGTGGTTCGCCCGGCTGCGCGACCAGGGCTCCTCGCTCATGGAGACGCTCTCCGACCTCGAGGAGCGCCGGCAGCGCCTGCGCCGGCCGTTCGCTCGGCGTCCGCTGCGTGAGGAGGCGCCGGTGACGTCCGCAGCCGCGGCGGTGGACGCCGTCGACCCCGCTGCCGGCGAGCGCCCGGGGCTGCCCTTCGCGTCGCTCGACGTCGTCGACCTGGTCGCCGCGATCCGGCACCTGGCCAGGGCACGCCCCGACATCGAGACGATCATCCGCGGCGCCGGGCAGGAGCAGGCGCTCTACCGGCTCGGCCCGGTGCTCGAGCGGGTGCTCGACCCGGCCGTCTTCGCCCCGGCCCGCCTGGCACGCTCCGGCGTCACGCTGCGCGTCGCGGTCGTCGCGCTCGAGTCCGGGGAGCTGCGGTACGTGACGCAGGACGGCCGCCTCCTGGACCGCGACGGGGTCCCCGTCCCCGGGGAGCCGCCGGTGGACCTCGTCGACGCCGTCCGCGCCTCGTGCACGATCCCCGGGGTGTTCGCGCCGGTGCGGCTGGGCGACGAGCACTACGTCGACGGCGGCGTGCGCGAGGTCCTGCCCGTCGAGGCGATCCTCGCGCGCGGGCACGTCGACCGGTGCTACGCCGTCCTCGCCTCCGCGCAGGGCGTGCCGCGCGAGGAGAGCTACGCCACGCGGGACCTGCTGTCGATCGTCCTGCGCAGCAGCGTCGGCATCATGGCCGACGAGGTGGTCCGCGAGGAGGCGGCGCGGGCCCGGGCGGCGGGTGCCGTCGTCGTCGCGCCGGAGATCGACGTGCACGACGCGATGGTCGTCGACCCGGGCCTGACCGCCATCGCGATGGACTACGGGTGGTCGCGCGCGGCGCAGGCCGTGCTCGGGGCGACGCCCGCGGAGAGCCGCGCGGTGCGCGAGATCGTCGAGCTGCGCCGTCGGACGTGGGCGTGGGAGGTCGCGCTGCACGGCCCGGACTCGCCCGACCGCGGCACCGCGCTCGCCGTGCTGGCCACGCTGCCGGGCGAGGCTGCGGAGCGGGCCGCGCTCGCCGAGAGCGTGGGCGGCGCGGACCCGGACCCGGACGGTCTGGCCGCGCTGAAGCGGGAGCTGCGCGATCGCGTCACTGCGGTGCCGGCGCGCCTGCTGCCGCCGGAGGCGGGCGCCTGGTGGCGGCACTGGGAGGGGCACCCCTTCCCCCTGCCCAGCGCCGCCCCCTGGCTCTCCTGAGGCGGGCGGCGCTCAGCCCGCGGCGTTGAACTCCTCGATGCCGAGCAGCGGCCGGATGACCTGCTGCACCGGGCCCTGGATCACGTAGCCCTTGACCCGGTCGCGGAGGAGCTCGTTGCCGATCGCGGCCATGATCATGCCCTGGTCGAGGGCGAGGTAGCGCTGGGCGACCTGGCCGCTGCGCACGGCGACGGCGTCGTAGAAGCCGCCCGGCCCGTACGCGTCGAAGTCGGCCCGGAGGTTCGCGAGGTTCTCCAGCGCGGCGTCCTTCGCGTACGGCAGCGCCAGGAACGACGCGTGCGGCGTCACGACGCCGTCCCCGTAGCCGGCGGGCTGGCTCGCCGGGCGCGGGCAGGCCGGGTCGTCCCAGCCGGACTCGACGGTCGTCCGCTCGGTGTCGGAGGTGTAGCCGTTCGGCTCCATGCCGATCGGGTCCACCCCGTACTCGCGGTAGCCGCCCGCCGGGTCGCTCGACGGCGAGAAGCCCCAGTACCCGTAGCCGGCCTCGTCGAGCCCGTGCTCGATGTGGGCGCGCACGGTCAACGGGTGGTTGACGCCCCAGCTCCGCGGGCCCCACTGCGCCTCGGGGATGAACAGGTCGACCATGAGCGCCTCGAACATGGAGCCGCCCCATGTCGGCACGAGCTGCATGTCCCGGTACCGGTAGGCGCCCTCGAAGACGTCGACGCCCAGGTACTGCGTCCACTCGCCCACCGGCTTCTGCTCCGGCCACGACCAGTCGCAGGTGTCGGGGAACGTGCGGAACATCCGGAAGTAGTGCTCGGGCGGGATCTGGCCCCACGCGATGCCGAGGTAGCTCGCGATGCGCGGCTCGGTGTTCAGCGTCCCGTAGTGGTGGCCGGTGTACCAGACGTCCGGTCCCCGGCCCGAGTAGTTGCCGACGACGGCGGCCGGGTCGGCCGGGTCCTCGTCCCAGAACCCGCCACGGATCTGCCCGACGGCGGCGTCGTAGTAGAAGCCGAAGTCCATGGTCTGCCGGATGGCCTCGGCCTGGCCGCGCAGTCGCGGCTCGGCGTTGCCGACCAGCACGAGCGCGGTGGCGAGCCAGCCGTTGTCGACGCTCGACAGGAACGGCTTCACCGGGTCGCCGGTGCCGGGCCAGGCGTCGAGCTTCTCGCCCGTCGCCTCGTCGTACCAGTTGTAGAACATGCCCGAGTCGTCGTGCCGCTCGAGGGTGGCGACGGTCGCCAGGGTCTGGGCCATCCGGTCCTTGGCCTCGTGCCGGCTGATGATGCGCAGGTCGCGCGCGACGACGGTGCTCCACAGGTAGGCGCCGATGTTCGTCGGCGAGGTGTAGCCGGAGCGGGAGGCGGGGTCCAGGGAGCCGTCGACGTTGTCGGCGGGCAGGCCCGTCGCGGGGTCCACCATCGCGACGAACGACGCCCAGGTGTCCTGGGCGTACTCCCTGAGCGCCGCACGATCACCGCCGTGCCCACCGCCGTGCCCACCGCCGTGCCCACCGCCGTGGGCCGCCGCCGGCGCCACGGCCAGGCCCATGGCGACCACCGCGGCGACGGCTCCTGCCGCGAGCGTCCTCAGCCTCCGACGCAGGTGTCCGGTCATCTGTCCTCCCCCTTGGTCGAGCTCCGTCGGTCGACTGGTCGCCGACCGGTCCTAGGCCTGGTCCCCCTCCCGCGGGAGCGGGTCGACGTCGAGGTACGCGCTGGGGCCCGCCTGGGCGCCGATCCCCGCGTGCCGCGCGATGCGCACGGTGAACGGCCCGCCCTCGTGGCGCATCCGCCCGCGGGCGTCGCGGTGCGCGAGCAACGCGTGGTCGACGTCGAACGTCACCTCGCGCTCCTCGCCCGGCGCGAGCGGCACCCGCCGGACGCCGACGAGCTCACCCACCGGCCGCGAGATCGAGGCGAGGTGCGCCTGGACGTAGAGCTGCGGCGTCTCGACCACCGGGTGCCGGCCCGCGTTGCGCAGGACGACGCTCGCCCGCACCACCTCGCCCGCGCCCAGGCGGTCGGCGGACAGCCGCACGTCGCCGTACTCGACGGGCGCGTACCCGAGCCCGAACCCGAACGGGTACTGCGGCGCGTCGCTGTGGTCGCGGTACCGGCCGAGCGGGCCGGCGGGGTCGAGCGGGCGCCCCGAGGGCAGGTGGTCGTGCGGGATCGGTACCTGGCCCGTCGTGAAGGGGATCGACGCCGGGAGCCGGCCGGTCGGCGGCACGTCGCCCGTCAGCACGTCGACGATCCCGTGCCCGCCCTCGGTGCCCGGGTGGAAGGCGAGGACGAGCGCCGAGCCCAGGTGCGCGAGCCGCTCGAGCGCGAGCGGGCGCCCGGTCACCACCACGACGACGAGCGCCCGGCTCACGCGGGCCAGGGCCTCGAGCATCTCGGTCTGGCCCGGCGGGAGCTCGAGCGACGTCACGGAGTTGGCCTCGCCCGTGCGCAGCGGGTGCTCGCCGACGCACGCGATGACGAGGTCGGCCTCGCGGGCGGCGAGGTGCGACGCGTCGGGGAACCGTCCGTCGTCGACGGTCACCTCCGCCCCGTCGGTGGCGAGCCGCTCGCGGACGGCGTCGGCGATCGTCACCACGTCCTCGCCGCGCCCGTCGAGCGTCCACGTGCCGAGCAGTTCCTCGGTGGCCGTCGCGAACGGGCCGGTCACGTGCACCTTCGCGAACGGACGCAGCGGCAGCACGCCGTCGTTGCGCAGCAGCACGACCGCCGACGCCGCCGCCCGGCGCGCGAGCGCCCGGTGCTCGGCGGCGAGGTGGACGCGCGGCGCGCGGCCCTCGTCGGTGAACGGTCGCTCGAAGAGCCCGAGCCGCACCTTCAGCGTCAGGACGCGCCGGACGGCGTCGTCGAGCAGTGCCTCGTCGACCGCGCCCGAGCGGACGAGGTCGGCCGCGTGCGTCGCGTACGCACCCGTGACCATGTCCACGTCGACGCCGGCGCGCAGCGCGAGCGTCGCGGCGCCGGTGAGGTCCATGGCGAGCCCGTGCCGGACGATCTCGCCGACCGCGTCCCAGTCGCTGACGACGGGCCCGGCGAACCCGAGGTCACCCTTGAGGACCCCGCGCAGCAGCGGCTCGTTGGCGGTCATGGGCACGCGGTCGAGGGTGTGGAACGCGCTCATCACCGTCGCGACGCCCGCGTCGACCGCGGCCCGGAACGGGCGCAGGTGCCGGTTCTGCAGCGTCACCGGGCCGAGGTCCACCTCGGCGTAGTCCCGCCCGCCCTGGGCCATCCCGTAGCCGACGTAGTGCTTGGCGCAGGCCGCGAGCGACTCGTCGTCGGCCAGCCCCGCACCGCCCGGACCGCCCTGAAAGCCCTCGACCGCCGCCGCACCCAGCAGCGACGTGAGCCACGCGTCCTCGCCGTAGCCCTCCGCGACGCGCCCCCACCGGGGGTCCAGCGCGACGTCGACCATCGGCGCGAAGGTCCACCGCACCCCGTCGGCCGTGGCCTCGCGCGCGGCCACCCGGGCGCAGTCGCGCACCAGGTCGGGGTCGAACGCGGCGGCCTGGCCCAACGGGATGGGAAACACCGTCCGGTGCCCGTGCACGACGTCGCGGGCCACCAGCAGCGGGACACCCAGGCGCGACGCGAGCGCCGCGCGCTGGAGGGCGTTCGCGTGGCTCGCCTGCGTCCCCGCGTCCCGCACGTTGCCGGCGTACGCGCCGCTCGCGACGATCGCGCTGCCGACGGCGCCGGCGGTCAGCAGGTCCGCGCGCCTGTCGACGTCGGGGTTGGCCATCTGGACGAGCTGGCCGACCTTCTCCTCCAGCGTCATCGCGGCGAGCAGAGCCGCGACCCGGTCCTGCTCGGGCAGGTCGGGGTCCAGCCAGGGCCGCGCGTCGTCGGCGCTCATCGCACCTCCACCTCCAGCGGCGGACCGTCGGGGGCGAGCGCCGGGGCCAGGTCCGCGAGCGGCACGACGACGCCCGCCGGACGGTACGCGGTGCGCAGGTCC
>JAEZZV010000213.1 GCA_023418375.1 Actinomycetes bacterium
CCGCAGGAGCGGGCGCTGCGGGTGTCGGCGGTGCGGCCGCCGCGACGGGCGGCCTCGCCGCCCTGGTCGCGAGCGTGCCGGTCACCGCCATCGGGCTCGCTGCCGTCGGCGTGGTGGCAGTGGGGGCGATCGGTGTCGCGGGCGCGATGGGCGTCTTCTCCCCCGACGACGACGACCCGCCCGTCGTCGCGGCGGAGCCGGACGTCGACGACCTCACGCCGACCCCGCCCGGCGACGAGCCGTCGTCCGAGCCGACCGACGAGCCGTCGTCGGAGCCCTCGTCGCCGTCGGACGACCCCACGAACCCCGCGAACGTCCCGGGGACCGGCGATCTCGCGGACGACCCGGAGGCGACACCGGAGCCGACGCCGGAGCCGACGCCGACGCCGACGCCCACCGGCGAGCCCACGCCGACCGCGACGCCGACGTCGCCCCCGCCCACGTCGCCCCCGCCCACGTCGCCTCCGCCGACTGAGCCGCCGCCCACCTCGCCTCCGCCGACGTCGCCTCCGCCCACGTCGCCCCCGCCGACCGAGCCGCCGCTCGCGCCGCCGGTCCTCGTGGTGGAGCCGTCGAACGTGCTGTCCGCCGGGTTCGTGGCGGGCCAGCCCTCGCTGCTGCAGGTCCCGGTCAGCAACACCGGTGGTGACGCCGGCGAGGTGGTCACGCAGCTGATCTTCCCCGTGGGCACGGACGTCTCGGTCGTCGCCGTCGACCCGCCCGACGCCGGGCCCGGCACCCTGGTGGCCCCCCGGGCGTCGAACGGCTGGTCGTGCAGCACCGCGGACCAGGTCGCCACGTGCACGCTGCCGGCGCTCGCCGGGAAGGGCACCTCGACGCTGTTCGCGGACGTCACGGTCCTCGACGACGCGGTGGACGGCGTCATCGACATGACGGTCGGCGTCCGCACGTGGGCGACCGCCCTCGGCGCGGCGCCGGCCCCCCACCAGGTCGTCCTGAAGGTCCAGTCGCCGCCGACGTCGTTCACCGTCGGGACGGACGGGGCGGCCGTGCTCCAGGGCCGCAACGACGAGTCGGCTACCGTGCCGGTGAACGTCAGCCTGACCAACTCCGGGACGCACGGGCTGCCCACGCTGAAGCTGTCCGCCCTGCCGCCCGGGGTCTCGGTGGCGCCGAGCGCCGGCTGGTCGTGCGTCGAGGGCATCAGCGTCGAGTGCACCGGGCCCGACATCCCCCGCGGTACCACCGCAGACCTCGTGCTCACCTTCGCCGACGCGGCCATGTCCGACCTCGACGACCTGCGCCTCGTCAGCATCGACGCTCTCCAGGGCGGCGGCGCGAGCTTCTCGCTGACGGCCCGCTCCGCGCCGGCGCGGTACGCGATCGGCGTCGAGCAGCTGACCAGCGCTCCCGGCTCGACCCTGGACACCCGCGTCACCGTGACGAACACCGGCCGCACCACGGGCAGGGACGTCGTCGTCGCGCTCGACCTCCCGGAGGGCCTGACGTCCGGCGACCGCGCCTGGCAGGCGTGCACCGCGGGTCAGGGCGACCTCTGCCGCACCTTCGCCGCGCTCGCACCGGGCGAGGCCCAGCAGAGCAACGTCTCCTTCACGGCCGAGACCGGGACGTACCCCCTGAGCGTCGGCGTCACGGACGGGGCAGGCACCGTCACGACGCCCGCGTCGGCGACCATCGCGGTCGACGCCCTGCCGCCGGCGGTCGTGGGCGTGAGCGGGCCTGCGGAGATCGTGCTCCGGCAGCACGCGCCGACGGCCGTGTCCGTCACCGTGTCGAACGGCGGCGGCTCCGCCGCGACGCGCGTCGCGATCGACGTCGACCTTCCCGCGGACGTGTTCTGGGTGTCGGGCAGCGGCTGCGAAGGCGGCAGCGGTGCCAACCGCGAGGTCCGGTGCGTCGTCGGCCGCCTCGAGCCGGGCGCCTCGACGACCCTCACCTTCCAGCTCCAAACGGAAGGCCGGGGCGCGGACGGTCGCGACGTCGTCCTCACCGCGCTGTGGGATGTCCCGGACACGGGCGAGGTCGCGGTCTCCGAGCCGGTCGTGGTGCCGGTCCGCGTGGTCGCCGACGCGCCGGTGGTCCAGATCTCGCTCGAGCCGGAGACGACGTTCCAGCAGGGCACGCCGCGCGACCTGGTCGCGACCGTCACGAACTCCGGCACGGCCGCGGTGACCGGGCTCACGGCCACGTTCCAGCTGCCTGCCGAGACGTTCTGGGAGCGCACGGCGGCCGGTTCGGTGTGGAGCTGCACGTCGTCGGGCGGTGCAGGCCCGACCGTGACCTGCACGACGGCGCCGCTCGCCGCGGGCGCGTCGGCCGAGCTGGCGGGGTCCATCCGGGCGAACGGCCTGATCGAGGGTCGCGTCATCTCGCTCGGTCTGACCTGGGACGGCGGGGCGGCACCGGCCGCCCAGACGACCATCGTCATGGGCGAGCTCCCGGCGTGTGCGCCTGCCTGGCAGTGGGGCTCCTACTACCGCATCGGTGATCGGGTGTCCTTCCAAGCGTGGAACTACTACCGTCTGATCAACTTCCAGGCGGTGTACGAGCCCGGCCGCTTCCAGGAGTTCTGGCGCTCCGAGGGGCCCTGCGCCTGATCGCCTGCGTCTGACGCCCGCCGCCGCAACCGTTCCCGATGGTCCCTGGACCGGGAACGCGCACGAGGTTCGGTCGGCCGCTTCGAACAGCCTGGTGAAGGGTCCCTACCGGATATCGGTAGGAACCCTTCACCAAGGGCCGAAGGGCGACGTCGGGCGGCGGTCTGACACGCGTCGGGACTGCACCGCACAGCAGAGCGGCCCGGATGCGCCTCGCGACGCATCCGGGCCGTACCCCTGCTCTGCCCCCTGCAGCCCCCTGCTACCCCCTGCGAGTCCTCAGCTCCGCCGTGGCGGAGGTTGCGCTGCCGGGCCGTGGGACGAAGCCCCCTGGCCTCCACGACCCGGCAGCGCAGGGTCCTCAGTCAGCATCCCCCGAGCCGACGAGGACAACCTCGGGGGTGGGGTCACAGCGATAACCCACACCCCTGACGGTGACGATCCGCGGGCAGCCCCCCAGCTTCTCCCGCAGTCGTCGTACATGAACGTCGATGGTGCGCGTGCCGTCCTTCCACGCGCGGCGGTGCCAGACGTTCGCGAGGAGCTCCTCGCGCGTCACGGCCCGGTGCGGCGCGCGGAGCAGGTACTCCAGCAGCGCGAACTCCTTGTACGTGAACGGGACCATGTGGCCGTCGACGGTGACCTCGCGCGCGACGGCGTCGACGATCACCTCGCGGCGAGCCGGCACGGCGTGCAGGGCCCCGCCGCGGACGATCCGGCGCGTGGTGCTCGTCGGCGCGAGCTCGTCGCGCACCCGGGAGACCAGCTCGCCGTGCGGTCCGCGCCCGCCGAGCGTCATCGCCGTGTAGGTGGTGGCGCCCGGCGCGAGCTCGTCGATGACGGCGGCGACGGCCTGGGCGACGTCCACGAGCAGGGCCCGACCGGCGGGCCCCTCCGCGCCCGAGAGTCCGACGTAGAGCGCCAGACCCGGTTCGAACGCGGTCGACTGCGCGCTCAGGACAGGCGCCGGTGCGCCTGTCATAGCTACTGAGACTGCAGTCATGATGCGAGTGTGACTGCCGGACCGGACCGACCCCAAGTGCCATCGGACCCTATCTCAAATAGTGGACACTAATCACCCGGCACACCGTGGCTAGCGGGGGCGAACCGGGCATACCGCCGACGGCGTCTGTGCAGGTCACGGGCAAGATCCCGCGCGTGACGCCCGTCACGTGGTAGGTGGGCGCTCCGGCGTGACATGGATCACGGTCGGGTAACGCGACCGGTACAGCCGCGCCCATGACGCGCGGGTCATCCGGGAGGGTGCCCGGCCCCGCGCCGCGTGACAGCCCGATGTCGGGGCCGTGACGGCCCCGACGCTGGACGGGTCAGATCAGGCCGTACAGGCGGTCGCCCGCGTCCCCGAGTCCCGGCACGATGTACGCCTTCTCGTTGAGCCGCTCGTCGACGGCGGCGACGACCACGGTGACGTCCGCGCGGTCACCGACGTGGTTCTCCACCAGCTCGATGCCCTCGGGCGCCGCGATCAGACAGATGCACGTGACGTCGTGGGCGCCGCGCTCGAAGAGGTAGTCGATGGTCGCCGCGAGCGTGCCGCCGGTCGCGAGCATCGGGTCGAGCACGAAGCACTGCCGGCCGGCGAGGTCGTCGGGCAGGCGGTTCGCGTAGGTGATCGCCTGGAGCGTCTCCTCGTCGCGGCGCAGGCCCAGGAAGCCGACCTCCGCCGTCGGGAGGAGCTTCATCATGCCGTTGAGCATGCCGAGGCCGGCGCGGAGCACGGGCACGACGATCGGCTGCGGGTCGGCCATGTGCGTGCCGATGGTCGCCGCGACCGGGGTCACCACCTCGCGCTGCTCGGTGCGCACGTCGCGCGTCGCCTCGTAGGCGAGCAGCGTCACGAGCTCGTCGACCAGCTCACGGAACGTCGCCTGCGGCGTGTTCTTGTCGCGGAGGACGCTGAGCTTGTGGGCGATCAGGGGGTGGTCGGCGACGTGCAGGCGCATGGCTGCACGCTACCGGTTCGGCCGGGTCCCCCGGGCCCACGCCGGGCGGCTAGCGTGACCGGTCAGGAGACCCTGCGGCACGAGGAGGCCCGGTGCACGACGACGACGCGCGGGCCATGCGGGCCGCCCTCGCCGAGGCGCGCCTCGCCCCGGCGACGGGCGACGTCCCGGTGGGCGCCGTCGTCGTCGGGCCGGGGGGGCAGGTGCTCGGGCGGGGGCGGAACGCGCGCGAGGCGACGGGCGACCCGACGGCCCACGCCGAGGTCCTCGCGCTGCGCGAGGCTGCCGCCGCGCTGGGCCGGTGGCGGCTCGACGACTGCACGCTCGTCGCCACCCTCGAGCCCTGCGCGATGTGCGCCGGCGCGCTGGTGCTGGCCCGCGTGCCCCGCCTCGTGCTCGGGGCGTGGGACCCCAAGGCCGGTGCGTGCGGGTCGGTGCACGACCTGGTCCGCGACCGCCGGCTGAACCACCGCGTCGAGGTGGTGGGCGGCGTGCTCGAGGACGAGTGCGGGGAGCTGCTCCGCGCGTTCTTCGCGACGCGCCGGTAGCCGGCCGGCGACGGATCCCTCGCACCCGTATCCCCCGGGAGCGCCGCAGCGATGGCCCTTCCATGGGGGAGAGCACGCATCTGCACGATGTCGCACGGCTGGTCGGTGAGCGGTACGGACCCGTGGCGCGGAACGAGGTGGTGGCGGCCGCGCCCGAGCACGCCGAGGACCTCGCCGCGTACGCCGAGATGCTGCCGGTCCTCGACGACGCGACGTTCGTGGCCGTCGCCGCGGAGGCGATCACGGACTCGGCGGGCGCGATCTCCGGCGCCCTGCCGCGGGCCGAGGTGCAGCACGCGAACGCGCGGCACGCGATGGCCCGCGCGGAGGCGCTCCGGCGGCACGCGGAGGCGGGTCACTCCGCGCAGTGCCCCGGCGTGCGGCTGTACGCCCTCGCCTACGCCCGCGCCGTGCGCGAGGCCCACCTGGACCCCGACGTGCCGGAGGCACCCGCCTGCACGTGTCCGGCGGCGGGCGTGGCGTCGCCCCTGGCGTCCTGAGCCCGGGCGGCTACAGCAGCCGCTCGAGCGCGAGGAGCGCCTCCGTGGTGCCGGCGTCGAGCTTCACGGCGGCGAGCCGGTCCCCGCGCGTCTCGCCGCGGTTCACGACGACGACCGGCCGCCCGGCCCGCGCCGCGTGCGTGACGTAGCGGCGCCCGGACAGCACGGTCAGCGACGTGCCGGCGACGAGGAGCGCGTCGGCGTCGTCCACCAGGGCGAACGCTGCGGTCACGCGCTCGCGCGGCACCTGCTCGCCGAAGTAGGTGATGTCGGGCTTGAGCATGCCGCCGCACCACGCGCAGTCCGCGACGCGGAACCCCTCGGTGGCCTCGACGACGGCGTCGGCGTCGGGCGCGATCTCGACGTCGGCGATCTCGCCGACCGCCTCCGCGAACCCGGGGTTGAGCTCCTCGAGGCGCACCGCGAGCGCGTCGCGCGACGTGCGCCGGCCGCACGACAGGCACACGACCTCGGCGTACGTCCCGTGCAGGTCCACGACCCGTCGGCTCCCCGCGGCCTGGTGCAGCCGGTCCACGTTCTGCGTCACCACGCCGACGACGACGCCCCGCGCCTCGAGCCGCGCCAGCGCCTCGTGCCCGGGGTTGGGCAGGGTGCGGTGCACGTGCCGCCAGCCGACGTGGTTCCGCGCCCAGTAGGTGCGGCGGAAGGCGGGGTCGCCGACGAACTGCTGGTACGTCATCGGGCGGCGGGGTGGGGAGTCGGGGCCGCGGTAGTCGGGGATGCCGGAGTCCGTGGAGATGCCCGCGCCGGTGAGCACGGCGATGCGACGGCCGGCCAGGACGGCCGCGGCACGGCCCAGCGCGTCGCCGGCGAGGTCGGGGGAGCCGGTGGTCGGCTCCGCGCGCGTGTCCGTCACCGGACCACGGTACGTGCGCGCCCGCTCCCTGCGCTCCCGCGGGGTGACCGCCTCAGGAGGTGGCATGCAGGTCGCCCGGTCCGACGGCGACGTCGGGCAGCTCCAGGTGGATGAGCTCCCAGACGTGCCCGTCGAGGTCGGCGAACGAGCGGCCGTGCACCGGGCCCTGCTCGACGAACGCCCGCGGGCTGCCGCCGGCGGCCAGCGCGCGGGCGTAGATGTCCTCGACCTCCGCCGCGCTGGCGGTGGAGATCGAGGTGAGCGACTGGGGGCGGACGTCGTCGGGACGGGTGGGGCGGCCGTCGTCGTCCGTACCGAGGAAGCCCGCGTAGCGCTCGGGCGAGAGCAGCATGACCAGGACGGCGTCGGCCACGCGGACGCTGACGGCCTCGGCCTCGCAGTACTCCTCGTCGACGGCGAAGCCCAGGTGCCGGTAGAAGTCGGCGGAGGCCAGAAGGTCGCGCACGGGCAGGTTGACGATCACCATGCGACGCACCGCACGCTCCTTCCCGGGCGGGCACCCTTCCCGGGGCGACACGGGTACCGACCGGCGTCGGCGCGCGGAGTCATCGGGGACGAATAATCACGACCAGACTCTGGTCAATGTCGGAGGCCCGGCCTAGCGTCGTTCCCGTGCCCCAGACGCTCTCCGAGGACACGTTCCTCGCGATGGTGCAGCCGCTGCGGCGGGAGCTCCTCGCGCACTGCTACCGCATGGTCGGCTCGATCCACGAGGCCGAGGACCTCGTGCAGGAGACGTACCTGCGGGCCTGGCGGGCGTTCCACGGGTTCGAGAGCCGCTCGTCGGTGCGCACCTGGATGTACCGGATCGCCACCAACACCTGCCTGACGGCGATCGAGGGCCGCGCCCGCCGGCCCCTGCCGACCGGGCTGGGCGCGCCGCCGTCGGACCCCGAGGGCGAGCTGCACAAGCACCCCGAGGTGCCGTGGCTCGAGCCGGTGCCCGACGAGGTGCTGTGGGGACGCGCGCCCGACGACCCCGAGACCGCCGTGGTGGACCGGGAGAGCGTGCGGCTCGCCTTCGTCGCCGCCCTGCAGCACCTGACCGGCCAGCAGCGCGCCGTCCTCGTGCTGCGCGACGTCCTCGCCTGGCACGCCGACGAGGTGGCCGAGGCGCTCGGGCTGTCCGTGGGCGCCGTCACCTCCACGCTCCAGCGCGCGCGGGCGCACCTGCAGCGCGTGCAGCAGGCCGGCGCGACCCCCGCGCCGCTGCCCGCGGACGACCCGCGCGTCGGCGAGCTGCTTGAGTCCTACGTCGAGGCGTTCGAGCACTACGACGTCGACCGGATCGTCTCCCTGCTGACCGCCGACGCGACCTGGGACATGCCGCCGTACACCGACTGGTACGTGGGGGCCGAGGACATCGGCCGGCTCATCCGCACCCAGTGCCCGGCGAGCGGGCCCGAGTCGATGCGGATGGTGGCGACCCGCGCGAACGGCTTTCCGGCGTTCGGCCTCTACATGCTCGGGCACGACGGCGTGCACCGCGCCTTCCAGCTCCAGCACGTCACCGTCACCGAGGGCGGGGTCGCGGCCGTCACCGCGTTCTTCGACACGGCGTTGTTCCCGGTCTTCGGCCTCCCCGACGAGCTCCCGCCGACCTGACCGAGCGCCCCGCCCCACCCTGCCCCCGTCCCGCCCCCCTCGCCGAAGTCGAAGGTTGCGACCGAGATCGTGGGTTGTGACCTTCGATCTCGGTCGCAACCTTCGACCTCGCGGCTCGGGGGGCGGGGGTTCGGGATTCGGACGCGCGGGCTCTGTGCGGGTATCCTCGCTGCGCTGGGTAGCGTGTCCGAGCGGCCTAAGGAGCACGCCTCGAAAGCGTGTGTGGGTGGAAGCCCACCGTGAGTTCGAATCTCACCGCTACCGCACCTGGTGAAGGGCCCCGGACGACGCCGTCCGGGGCCCTTCGCCCGTCCGCCGGCCGGGCGACCGAGAAGCCTTCGCCGACGTGGCCATCCGTGGCAGCCTCTCTCCATGGAGATCGCCGAGGACGACGTCCTGCACGTGTGCTACCGAGCCCTCGACGGGATGGCGCGGATCCTGACCGAGCTCGGCGACGAGCTCGCGAACACGCGGCCCGCGCTGCACCACTCGAGCACGCCCGTGCAGATCGTCGAGCACTGCCTCGGCGTGCTGGAGTACTGGGTCGGCCAGGGCGTGGCCGGGCGGCGGATCGAGCGGGACCGTGCGGCGGAGCTCGTCGCCGAGGGGCCCGTGGCGCCGCTGGTCGCCCGGGTCTACGACGCGCACCTGCGCCTGGCCCACGACCTCGCCGACGCCGACCTGAGCGCACCCGCGAACATCGAGCACGGACACCCGTCGCTGGACCTCATCGCGACGCGCGGGGCCGCGCTCCTGCACGCCGTCGAGGACCTCGCGCAGCACCACGGCCAGCTCGAGCTCGCCCGGGACGCGCTGCTGGAGGCCGCCGGGCGCTGACGACGGCGCTCGCCCCCGACGCGTCCGGCGCTCCCCCGCCGAGCAGCTACCGTGCGCTCGTGCTGATCCTCCTGCCGCCGTCGGAGTCCAAGGCCGCCCCGGCGCGCCGCGGCCGGCCGGTCGACGTCGGCGCGCTGTCCTTCCCGGAGCTCACGCCGACGCGCGAGCGCCTCCTC
>JAEZZV010000102.1 GCA_023418375.1 Actinomycetes bacterium
GTGCGTCGTCGTCGCGGAGCGGGCCGGCGGCGTCGTCGGCTGGGCGATGGTCGCGCCGTGGCAGCGGGCTGGCGCCGAGGCGGGGCCGCACGTGTCGGCGCTCACGGTGCACCCCGAGCACCGGCGCCGCGGCGTCGGCGACCGGCTGCTCGACGCGCTCACCTCCTGGACCTGGGCGCACGCCGACGTGCTGTGGAGCGTCGTCAACGCCAGGAACGAGGCGTCCCTCGCGCTGCACCGACGGCACGGTTTCGCTTCCGTAAGGTCGGTCGGGGACTATGCGGGGGTGACGTTCGACGGCGGCCGGGGCGTGCTGCTGAAGGCGGGTCGGCCCGGGGTTGCCGACCAGGAGGGGGCGACGTGAGCGGCAGCGGGGCGGTCTTCCGCGTGATGACGGTGTGCACGGGCAACATCTGCCGCTCGCCGATGGCGCAGGTCGTGCTCGCGGACCGGTTCGAGCAGGCGGGCCTCGGGCACCTGGTCGAGGTCGACTCGACGGGGATCAGCGACGAGGAGCACGGCCGGCCGATCGACCCGCGGGCCCGGCGGGTGCTGGCCGCGCACGGGTACGACCTGCCGGCGCACGCCGCCCGCCGCATCCACCGCGAGGACCTCACCGCGCGCGACCTGCTCCTGCCGATGACGGCCTCGCACGCGCGTGCCCTGCGGGCGCTCGCCCCGGACGACGCCGTCGCCGACCGCGTCCGGATGCTGCGCAGCTTCGACCCGGCCGCGCCCTCCGGCGGCCCCGAGCACCTGCTCGACGTGGACGACCCCTGGTACGGCGACCAGGCCGGGTTCGAGGTCACGCTCGCCGAGATCGAGGCGGCGGCGGACGGCATCGTCACCCACGTGCGCACCGAGCTGACCGCCCGCGGGATGCTTGCGGCCGACTGAGGTTCCGCGCGTCGGGCCCGGGGGACGTGCGACCGGGCACCGATCGCGGCGTCCGCGCGTTGTCCTGGTACCCACCCGACCCCGGAGGACGCCATGAAGTGCCCCATCGACGCCGCCGAGCTCGTCATGACCGAGCGCCAGGGCGTGGAGATCGACTACTGCCCGACGTGCCGCGGCGTGTGGCTCGACCGCGGCGAGCTCGACAAGATCCTGGACCGCGCCGGCCAGGCCGCACCCGCCGCCGCGGCGACACAGGCCCCGCCGCAGCCGACCGCGCAGCCGCGCTTCGACGAGCCGCGCTACGACCGCCCGCGGGAGGGCTACCGGGACGACGACCGGTACCGGGACCAGTACCGCGACCAGCACCGGGACCAGTACGGGCGGCCCTACAAGAAGCGCAAGGAGTCTTGGCTCGGGGAGCTCTTCGACTTCTGACGCCGCGGACTGCGGGACAGGCGGGCCCGCCGCGGAGTAGGACTGGCCCATGACCGTCGGCGACGGAGCCGACGGCGGGGTGAAGGAGCCGTCGTGAAGTTCGTCATCACCAAGGACAAGGCGGGCGAGTTCCGGTTCGCGCTCGTGGCGAGCAACGGCCAGACCGTCGCGATCAGCGAGGGCTACAAGGCGAAGGCGTCGGCTGTGTCGACGATCGAGAGCATCAAGGCGAAGGCCGGCGACGCCACGATCGACGACCAGACCGCCTGAGGCGCAGGCCCGGCCACCGGGCGTCCGGCGGCCGGACCCTGCCCGGCCGGCCCGGCCGGTGTGGCCCTATGCTCGGACCACAACCGAAGACTCGCTGTTCGAGCCGCGGTGGGAGAGTCCGTGCGGGTCCGGCCACGGCCGGGTCGGCGGCGCCGAAGGAGCAACCTCCCCGGGAATCTCTCAGGCCCCCGTACCGCCGTGGCGAGGCAACTCTGGAAAGCGGCCGCTCGACCTTCGAGCGGCCCACCGACGGTGCACGCCGTCCGCACCGGCCCCGCGGCCGGGGTGCGCGGCACAACTCTCAGGTCGGGGCGCACGCCCCTGACGACAGAGCGGGGAGGTCCATCGCGCTCGCGCCGCACCCGTCGGCGCCGGGCCAGCTCTGACCCACCTGCCCGGAGGAGTCGTCCGTGACCACCACCCCGCCCGCCCGCGCGTTCGTCGACCGGCACGTCGGTCCCCGCGGCGACGACGTCGCCCGCATGCTCGCGGTGGTCGGCGCGCCGTCGCTGGCGGCGCTGGTCGACGAGGCCGTGCCCGCCGCCATCCGCAGCGAGCGGCCGCTCGACCTGCCCGCGGCGCGCGGCGAGGCCGAGGTCGCGGACGCCCTGTGCGCGCTCGCGGACCGCAACCAGGTCGTTACGTCGATGATCGGTCTCGGCTACCACGGCACGACGACGCCGGCCGTGATCCGGCGGAACGTCCTGGAGAACCCGGGCTGGTACACGTCCTACACGCCGTACCAGCCGGAGATCAGCCAGGGCCGGCTCGAGGTGCTGCTGACGTTCCAGACCATGGTCGCCGACCTCACCGGTCTGCCCGTCGCGGGCGCCTCGTTGCTCGACGAGGCGACGGCGGTCACCGAGGCCGTGCTGCTCATGCGCCGCGCGGTGAAGGGGCGCGAGGACGGCGTCGTCGTCGTGGACGCGGAGTGCCTGCCGCGCACGCTCGAGGTGGTGCGGGGGCGCGCCGAGGCCGTCGGCCTGCCGTTGGTGGTCGCGGACCTGACGGACGGCCTGCCCGACGCCGGCGACCTCGTCGGCGTCGTGCTCGCGCAGCCGGGCGCCTCGGGCGTGGTGCGCGACCTGCGCCCGCTGGTCGACGCCGCGCACGAGCGGGGCGCCCTGGTCACCGTGACGACCGACCCCCTGGCCCTCACGCTGCTCACACCGCCAGGCGAGCTGGGCGCCGACGTCGCCGTCGGGTCGGCGCAGCGGTTCGGTGTGCCCATGTTCTACGGCGGCCCGCACGCCGCGTTCATCGCCGTCCGCGAGGGCCTCGAGCGCACGCTGCCGGGCCGCCTGGTCGGCGTGAGCCACGACGCCGACGGCGCCACGGCCTTCCGCCTCGCGCTCCAGACCCGCGAGCAGCACATCCGCCGCGAGAAGGCGACGAGCAACATCTGCACGGCGCAGGCCCTGCTCGCCGTCGTCGCCGCGACGTACGCCGCGTACCACGGCCCCGACGGCCTGCGCGCGATCGCCGAGCGCGTCCACATGCACGCGCTCTCCATCGCGGGCGGTCTCGCCGGTCTCGGCGTCGAGGTGGTGCACGCGTCCTACTTCGACACGGTCCTGGTGCGCGTGCCCGGCCGGGCGGACGCGGTCGTCGCGGCGGCCCTGGCGGCGGGCATCAACCTGCGCCGCGTCGACGCCGACCACGTGGGCATCACCTGCGACGAGACCACGACGAACCAGCACGTGTCGACGGTGCTGGGCGCCTTCACGGCGGCGGGCGTCCAGCCGGCCGGGCACGCGGAGATGATGGCGCAGGCGATGCGGCTCGGGATGGGCGGGCACCTGGCGGGACTGCGGCGGACGTCGGAGTTCCTCACCCATGAGGTGTTCCACCGGTACCACTCGGAGACCGCGATGATGCGCTGGCTGCGGCGGCTCGCGGACAAGGACCTGGCGCTGGACCGGACGATGATCCCGCTGGGCAGCTGCACGATGAAGCTCAACGCGGCGGTCGAGATGGAGCCGATCTCCTGGCCGGGGTTCGCCGACATCCACCCGTGCGCGCCCGCCGACCAGACGGCGGGGTACGCCGAGCTGATCGCCCAGCTCGAGTCCTGGCTCGCCGAGATCACCGGTTACGCGGCCGTCTCGCTGCAGCCGAACGCCGGCTCCCAGGGCGAGCTCGCGGGCCTGCTCGCCATCCGTGGCTACCACCGCTCCCGCGGGGACGACGCGCGGACGATCTGCCTCATCCCCGCGTCCGCGCACGGGACGAACGCCGCGTCGGCGGTTCTGGCGGGGATGCGCGTCGTCGTCGTGAAGACCGCCGGCGACGGCACCATCGACCTGGCCCACCTGCGCGAGCTCCTCGCCGAGCACGGCCCGCAGGTCGCGGCGATCATGCTCACCTACCCGTCGACGCACGGTGTCTACGAGGCCGAGGTCCGCGACGTGACCGCCGCGGTGCACGACGCCGGTGGGCAGGTCTACATCGACGGCGCCAACCTGAACGCCCTGGTCGGGCTCGCGCGGCCGGCCGAGCTCGGCGGCGACGTCTCCCACCTGAACCTGCACAAGACGTTCTGCATCCCGCACGGCGGCGGCGGCCCCGGCGTCGGGCCGGTCGCGGTGGCCGAGCACCTCGCGCCGTTCCTGCCCGGACGGGGGAGCACCGCGGTGTCGCAGGCACCGCACGGGTCGGCGGGCATCCTGCCGATCTCGTGGGCGTACCTCGCGCTCATGGGGCCGGACGGGCTGCGGTCGGCGACCGAGCACGCCGTCCTGGCCGCGAACTACGTGGCCGCGCGCCTGGCCGAGCACTTCCCGGTGCTCTACACGGGCCCGGGCGGGCGCGTCGCGCACGAGTGCATCCTCGACCTGCGCGCGCTCACCGCGGCGACGGGCGTCACCGCCGAGGACGTCGCGAAGCGGCTCATCGACTACGGGTTCCACGCGCCGACCCTGTCGTTCCCGGTCGCGGGCACGCTCATGGTCGAGCCGACCGAGAGCGAGGACCTCGCCGAGCTCGACCGGTTCTGCGACGCGATGATCGCCATCCGCGGCGAGATCGCCCGTGTGGCCGGTGGCGAGTGGACCGCCGCGGAGTCCCCGCTGCGCGGCGCGCCGCACACGGCGGCGTGCGTGAGCGCCGACGTCTGGGAGGCTCCCTACAGTCGCGAGCTCGCCGCCTACCCGCTGCCGAGCCTGCGGCACGGCAAGTACTGGCCTCCGGTGCGCCGGATTGACAACGCTGCAGGGGACCGAACCCTGGTGTGTGCCTGCCCCCCCATCGAGGAGTACGCATGAGCGAGACTGCGACCGACAACGGGCCGGAGCCGCTGACCCGGCGGGAGCTGCGGGAGGCGTCCGCGGTCGACGAGAGCGGCGCGCGCCGCAGCCCGCTGCACGCCACGCACGTCGCGCTCGGCGCCACGCTGGTGGAGTACGCGGGCTGGCTCATGCCGCTGCGCTACGCCTCCGACCTGGCCGAGCACCAGGCCGTGCGGCAGGCCGCGGGCATCTTCGACCTGTCGCACATGGGCGAGATCTGGGTCAGCGGCCCGGGCGCCGGCGCCGCGCTCGACCGTGCCCTCGTCGGCTGGCTGTCGCGGCTCGACGTCGGCCGGGCGCGCTACACGATGATCTGCGCGGAGGACGGCGGCGTCATCGACGACCTCGTGGTCTACCGGCCGGGCGAGGAGGAGTTCCTCGTCGTCGCGAACGCGGCCAACGCGGCAGTGGTGGCCGAGGAGCTGCGCGCGCGCTGCACAGGCGAGGGAGTGACGCTGCGCGACGCGTCCGCCGAGGTCGCGCTGATCGCGGTCCAGGGTCCGGCGGCCGAGGGGATCGTCACCGCCGCCGTCGACGAGGGCGACCGGGACGCCGTCGGCGCGCTGAAGTACTACGCGGCGGTCCCCGCGACCGTGGCGGGTGTGGCCGCGATGGTGGCCCGCACCGGCTACACCGGCGAGGACGGCTTCGAGCTGTTCGTGCCCGCGGAGGTCGGCGACCACGTCTGGGCGTCACTCATGGTCGCCGGGAGGGGCACGGGCCTGGTGCCTGCGGGCCTGTCCGCGCGCGACAGCCTGCGCCTCGAGGCCGGCATGCCGCTCTACGGCAACGAGCTCGACCGCACGACCACCCCGTACGACGCGCGCCTCGGCCGCGTGGTCCGCCTCGACAAGACCGCCGACGACGGCGCCCCGGTCCCCTTCGTGGGGCGGGACGCGCTCGCCGCCCGCGCGTCGTCGGAGCCGTCTCGCCTGCTCGTCGGGTTGGAGGGTCTCGGGCGCCGCGCCGCCCGGCACGGGTACCCGGTGCTGTGGGGCGACGCGCGCGTCGGGGAGGTCACCTCCGGCGTGCCGTCGCCGACGCTGGGCCGGCCGATCGCCATGGCCTACGTGACGCCCGAGGCGTCCGCGCCCGGCACCGAGCTGTCCGTGGACGTCCGTGGCCGCGTCGAGCCGGTCCGCGTCGTCGAGCTGCCGTTCTACCGTCGTCCCGAATGAGCACCGGAGGTCAGCCGTGAGCACCATCCCCGAGAACCTGCGCTACACCAGCGAGCACGAGTGGGTGACGGACGAGGACCCCGTGACCATCGGCATCACGGCCGTCGCGGCGGACGCGCTGGGCGACATCGTCTTCCTCGAGCTTCCCGCGGTCGGCACGGCCGTCATCGCCGGCGGCGTGTGCGGCGAGATCGAGTCGACCAAGTCCGTCTCCGAGCTGTACTCCCCGGTGACGGGCACCGTCGTCGAGGTCAACGAGGGCGCGATGACGGACCCCGCCGTCGTGAACTCCGACCCCTACGGAGCGGGCTGGCTGATCAAGGTCGCGGCGACGTCGTTCGGCGAGCTGATGAGCCCCGAGGAGTACGCCGCGCACGCCGCGGGCTGACCCGTAGCGCGCTCGCGGCGCCCCGGCCGGGACCTTCGGGCGCCCGGCCGGGCCGTGGCACGCGTGACGATCGTGGGGTGCGCACCTACGTCGACTGCTACCCGTGCTTCCTCCGGCAGGCCCTGACGGCCACGCGGATGGCTGGTGGGACCGACGTCGTCGCGTGGCAGGCGATCCATCACGTCCTGGGGCTGCTGCGCGACGTGCCCGACGGCGCGACGCCACCGGTGCTCGCCGACGAGGTGCACCGGCTCGTCCGCGAGGTCACCGGGCACGGCGATCCGTACGCCGGGGTCAAGGCGTCCACGACGGCCGCGGCGCTGGCGCTGTACCCGCGGTTGACGGACCTCGTGGCGTCGAGCCCCGACCCGTTCGAGACGGCCGTCCGGGTCGCCATCGCGGGGAACGTCGTCGACCTCGCTGTGGGCGACGACGTCCCCGACCTCTGGCAGACCGTCGAGCGGGTGCTGGCCGCCCCCTTCGCGATCGACGACCTGGACGCGCTGCGCGCCGCGGTCGCGACGGCGGACCACGTCCTCTACCTGGCCGACAACGCCGGCGAGACCGTCTTCGACCGGGTGCTCGTCGAGACGCTGCCCGTCCCCGTGGTGTACGCGGTCAAGGGCGGGCCCGTCCTCAACGACGCGACGGCGGCGGACGCCCGGGCGGCGGGGCTGCACGGGTGCGCGACGGTGGTCGACACGGGCAGCGACGCTCCGGGGACGACGCTCGCGCTGTGCTCGCAGGAGTTCCGGGCGGCGTACGCGGCGGCGCCGGTCGTGATCGCCAAGGGTCAGGCCAGCTACGAGACGCTCAGCGACGCCGGCCCGCACGTCTTCTGCCTGCTCCAGGTGAAGTGCCCGGTCATCGCGCGGGACGCCGGTGTCCCGGTCGGCAGCGTCGTGGTCCGCCGGTCCGTCCCGGCGCAGGGCGAGGTCCTGTCCCCGGCGTGATCGGGCGCCGACGCGGGGGTCTCGGTCCGACCGAGAGGCGGTGCTGGGACTCGCGAGACGCCTGTCCGACTGCTCCGAACGGGTGATTCTTCACCCCTTCGGATGATCTCGGTACCACGCCCCTGACCTGCGACAACGCACGGATGATCACGGCCATAGCGGTTGCCGGGGGGCCCCGCAAGCAGAACCGGCCGGAAGTTCGGGTGAAAACTGCGTCATCGCGGGTGAAGTCCGCGCTCTCTTCAGGTGTAGCGACAGCGACGGTGCGCACCCCCCGCACCGGGCACCACCTGGAGGTCATCATGACGGAACTGCGCGAGGTCCCCACTCAGCGGACCGTACTGACGCGGCGCGAGCGCGTGATCCTGTCGAACCTCGACGAGGACGTCACCCTGGAGCAGATCGCTGCGCGGCTCTTCGTCACGCGGAACACCGTCAAGTCGCAGGTGCGCTCCGTGTACAAGAAGCTCGGCGTGAGCACCCGCGCGGAGGCTGTCGCCTGCGCCAAGGCGATCGGCCTGCGCTGATCCCCCCGCGCCGACGGTGACGTCGGCCCCCGGCGCGCAGTCGTGCGCCGGAACCCCCGTCGGTCGGGGTGAGACCGACGCGACCTCCCGGCCCGGGTAGTGTCGGAGCACCATCGTGTGCCCCGGCCCTACCCGGGCCTCGTCGTCTCCGCAGGAGAGCGCGTGGAGCCTCCGCTCGGTCCCGTCCTGGACGAGCACTGGGCGCCTGACCACATCGTCCTGGCCAGGCGGGTGCTCTCCCATGCCGGTCGGCTGTTCGTGGAGCGCGACGCGAACGGGGCGGTCATCGTGCACTCGCCGCTGGCGGACATGGCAGCGGTCGAGCACCGCTACCCGGCGTGGGCCCTCGGCCCGTTCGGGCGGATCGAGCCCGAGTTCGCCGTCCCGCGTCGCCCGGGGGTGTTCGCGGTGGTCTCGACGGGCGTCGTCCGCTACGTCGGCGCGTCGAACGACCTCGAGCGGACGTTCGGCGTGCGCGACGGCCTGGGCCACATCTCGCGCCGCGACGCGACGAGCAGGCGACACGAGGAGGCCTGCCGGCTGAACCGGCTCATCGTGGCGGAGGCCGTGGCAGGCCGGGACCTGGACCTGTACCTGCTGCTGCTCGAGCCTCGCCGCTGGTGGGGCGGCCGCGAGGGGGAGGCGCCGTCGGTCGTGGCGGCCGAGATCCTGTCGGTCGCACGACCGGAGTGGCACCTGCCCGAGTGAGCGGACCGGGGCACGGGAGGGCGCTCCGCGTCTGGAAGGCTGTGCCCGTGAGTACGCCGATCGTCGTCGTGGCCGCCGCCCTCGTGGACGACCTCGCCACCCCCCGCCGGCTGCTCGCCGCGCGCCGCTCCGGGCCGCTGCAGCTCGCGGGACGCTGGGAGTTCCCCGGCGGCAAGGTGGACCCGGGGGAGACGGCGACGCAGGCCCTGCATCGCGAGCTGCACGAGGAGCTCGGGGTCGCGGTCGAGCTGGGCCGGGAGGTGCTCGGTCCCGACGACGGTGCCTGGCGCCTGTCCGAGCGCCACACGATGCGCCTGTGGCTGGCGCGGGTGACGGCCGGCGAGCCGGCGCCGCTGGTCGAGCACGACGAGCTCCGGTGGCTGGACCGGGGCGCGTGGCTCTCGGTGCCGTGGCTGGACGCCGACGTGCGGATCGTCGAGGCGCTCGCGACGCAGGTGGGCGCGGCCTGACCTAGCGGGCGAGGACCACCGGGCACGACGCGACGTGGTCGTCGACCAGGCCGCACGCCTGCATCGAGGCGTAGGCGGTGGTGGGCCCGAGGAAGCGGAACCCCGCGGCCTTCAGCTCCTTCGCGAGCGCGACGGACGCGGGGGTCGTGGCCGGGACGTCGGCGAAGGTGCGCGGCCGCTCGGCCTCCGGCCGGGGTTCCGGCGCGTGCGCCCAGACCAGGTCGGTGAGCGTCCGTCCGGCCGCCCACAGCCCGAGCACCGCGCGGCCGTTCGCGACCGTGGCCTCGATCTTGGCCCGGTTGCGGATGATGCCCGGGTCGGTGAGCAGGCGCGCGACGTCGTCCTCGTCGAGTGCGGCGACCGCCTCCGGGTCGAAGCCGTGGAACGCCGCGCGGAATGCCGGTCGCTTGCGCAGCACGGTGAGCCACGAGAGACCGGACTGGAACGCCTCGAGGCAGAACCGCTCCAGCAGCTCCGCCTCGCCGCGCACGGGCACGCCCCACTCGGTGTCGTGGTACTCCGCGTACAGGGGGTCGCCGTCGCCGAAGCAGCGGCGCTGGGTGGGCCCGGTGGGGGTCGGCGTCGTCACGAGTCGGCACGCTAGACCCGGGGCCCGACGGCGCGGGCGTCGTCCACAGGGCCGGGACGACTGGACCTGCGATCAGGGCGCGCGGTCGATGAGCGCGGCGACGCCGTCGAGGAAGAGGTCGACGCGGAAGGCGACGCCCGTGTCGCCGTCGTCGTCACGGAAGGCGCCGGCGGCGAGGGCCCGCGTGATGCCGGGGTGCCGCTCGGGGGTCGTCACCCGGCGAAGGAGGGTGTCGTAGTCGAGCAGCGCGGGGTGCTTCGGGGGGTCGTCGGTCCCGCGTGCGTCGGCGTCGGCCGGTGGGGCGGCGGTGAGCCGGGCGGCCGCGATCGAGGCCGACAGCACCATGCCCTCGCCGAGCATGAGCAGCGACGCGGCGCCCAGCACGTCGGTGCGCGCGGACGTCGACAGCGGTGTGCCCTCCAGCGCGGTGAAGCCCGCCTCGAGCACGGCGATGTGCTGCGGCCCGAACGGCGGGTTGGCCGCGACCGCCTGCATCAGCCACGGGTGGCGGACGACCAGGGCGAGCTGGTGCTCGAACCAGGCGTGCAGCCCCGTGCGCCAGGCCGGGGCGTCGGCGGCCGGCGGGGGGAGCACGCGGACGTCGCCCGCATCGTCGGCCAGGCCGGCCTCGTACATCCGGGCGAGCAGCTCGTCCTTGCTCGCGACGTAGCGGTAGAGGGCCATCGTCGTGACGCCGAGCGCCTGTGCGACCCGGGCCATCGAGACCGCCGCGAGGCCCTCGGTGTCGGCCAGGTCGATCGCCGCGGCGACGATGCCCGGCACGGTCAGCCCCGGGCGGGGCCCCCGACGGCCGGCCTCGCGGGGGGCCCAGAGCGCCGCGACGAAGGGCGGGAGGTCGGCGTCGTCGGGCATGTCCGCATCCTATCTGTCTACGGGATAGACAAATCTGTCTGCGGCATACACACTACGGTGTATGACCTACGCAGATACGCCTCCCGACGCGACGCTCGTCGCCCGCGGGCTCAGGAAGCGCTTCGGCACCGCCCGCGTGCTCGACGGCGTGGACCTCACCGCGGGCGAGGGCGAGGTGATCGGCCTCCTCGGCCCCAACGGGGCGGGCAAGACGACCATGGTCCGCATCCTCGCCACCCTCCTGCGGCCCGACGACGGCCGCGCCTGGGTGGGCGGGTACGACGTCGTGCGCGAGGCCGACCGCGCTCGCGAGGTGTTCAGCCTGACCGGCCAGGACGTCGCTCTCGACCACATGCTCACCGGCCGCGAGAACCTGCGGCTGATGGCGCGGCTGGCGCACCTGCCGACGGCGGGCGGCCGCGCCCGTGGTGACGAGCTGCTGGAGGTCTTCGGGCTCGTCGACGCCGCCGACCGGCTCGTCCGCACCTACTCGGGTGGTATGCGGCGCCGGCTCGACCTTGCGGTCTCGCTGCTCACCCGCCCTCGCGTCCTGTTCCTCGACGAGCCCACCACGGGCCTGGACCCGCGCAGCCGCGCCGAGCTCTGGGAGGTGATCCGCGACGTCGTGCGCGCGGGCGCGACCGTCCTGCTCACCACCCAGTACCTCGCCGAAGCCGACGCGCTCGCCGACCGGATCGCCGTCCTCGACCACGGCCGGGTCATCGCCGAGGGCACCGCCGCCGACCTCAAGAGGAGGGTCGGCCCGGCGCACCTCGAGCTCGAGCTCGCCGACGGGACCGTGGAGCACCTGGCCACGGACGGCTCGGTGGCCGACGGCCGCCGCGCGCTCGCCGAGGTCGAGGCGTCCGGCCGGGCCGTGGCGCACTGGCGGCTCGTGGCCCCGACGCTCGACGACGTCTTCCTCGCGCTCACCGGGACCCCACCGGGGCCGGCGTCGACGACGGGTGCGGAGCACGCGCTCGCCGAGGTCGCCCGATGAGCGCCGCGACGGTCGCGCC
>JAEZZV010000118.1 GCA_023418375.1 Actinomycetes bacterium
GGCTCAGCCCCGACCCCTGCGCTGAGCCCGGGCGCTCGCGTACAGGCACACGGCCGCTGCGGTGGCCAGGTTCAACGACTCTGCACGACCGTGGATCGGCACGCGCACGACCGCGTCGGCGAGCGCGCGGTCCTCGGGCGGCAGCCCCCAGGCCTCGTTGCCGAAGAGCCAGGCCGTCGGTCCCGCGAGGTCGGGCATCCCACGGTGGCGACCTCCGCCGGGAACGGCGGCGTCGAGCAGGTCGTCGAGGTCCCACTGCCCGGCGCCGTCCGCCGCCAGGACCGTCAGGCCCGCCTCGCGCAGCGCCCCGACGACGCCGGCCGGCTCGCCCCCGCGCGCGACCGGCACGTGGAACAACGAGCCCGCGCTCGCCCGGACGGTCTTCGGGTTGTGCGGGTCCACGCTGGCCTGCGTGAGCGCGACAGCGTCCGCTCCTGCGGCATCCGCGGAGCGGATGACGGTCCCGGCGTTGCCCGGGTCGCGGACCCGGGACAGCACGGCCACCAGCCGCGGCCCGGCGGCCACCACGTCGGCCAGCCGCGCGGCGAGCAGGTCGGCGACGGCGACGACGCCCTGCGCGTCCGGGCTCATCGCGTCGAGCACCTCGGCCGTGCCGGACCGCACGTGCAGGCCGGCCGCGGCGGCGTCGTCCATCACCTCGGGGTACCGGGCGGCGGCCCGGGGCGAGAGGTAGAGCTCGCGCACGCGGGTCGGCTCGAAGCGCACGAGCTCCCGGACGGCCTGCGGGCCCTCGACGACGAAGCGGCCCTGGCGCTCACGCACGGAACGCCCGGCCAGCGCCCGCACCGACCGCACCCGCTCCGCGCGAGGGTTGGTCAGCTCGGGCGCCGTCCGGGCGTCCATGGGGTCGGGTGTCAGGCCGCGGGGGTGCCGGCGGCGTTGACGTCTTCGGGCAGCGCCTCGCGGGCGAGCGTGACGAGCTGGGCGAAGGCACCCGGGTCGTTCACGGCCATGTCGGCGAGCACGCGACGGTCGACGCCGATGCCCGCGATCTTCAGGCCCTGGATGAAGCGGTTGTACGTCATCCCGTTCTCGCGGGCCGCAGCGTTGATCCGCTGGATCCACAGCTTGCGGAAGTCGCCCTTGCGCGCCTTGCGGTCACGGTAGGAGTAGACGAGCGAGTGAGTGACCTGCTCCTTGGCCTTGCGGTACAGACGCGACCGCTGACCGCGGTAGCCGGCGGCCCGCTCGAGGGTCGTCCGGCGCTTCTTCTGGGCGTTGACCGCCCGCTTCACGCGTGCCACGTGATGCTCCTTGGGGTGTCGGGGCTAGCGAGGACCGGCGCGCCTGGCGCGCCGTGGGCTCACTTGCCGAGCAGCTTCTTGACGGTGCGGGTGTCCGGCTTGGACAGGACCTGGTCGCCGGCCAGGCGGCGGGTGCGCCGGCTCGACTTGTGCTCGAACAGGTGGCGCGCGTTCGCCTGCTCGCGCATGACCTTGCCGGTCCCGGTGATCCGGAACCGCTTCTTCGCACCGCTGTGCGTCTTGTTCTTCGGCACTGTGTGCTCTCTTCTCGTCGGTCGCCCGGTGGGGCGACGGGTCGGCGGATGGGGTCGTGGGCCGATCGTCAGGACTCGGCAGGCGGCTTCGGCTTCGTCGCGCGCGGCTTGGCGGCCGGTGCGACGGGCTTCGGCGCGGTGGGCTTGGGCGGCATCGGCTTCGGCGTAGCGGCAGGCTTCGGCGCGGGCTTCGGCTCGGCGACGGGCTTCGTCTCGGCGGCCGGCTTCGGCGCGGCGACGGGCTTCGGCGCGGCGACGGGCTTCGGCTCGGCAGCCGGCTTCGGCTCGGCGACGGGCTTCGGCTCGGCAGCCGGCTTCGGCTCAGCGACGGGGGCCGGGGCGGCCTCGACCGGCGCCTCGACCTCGACCGCGACCTCGACCGCGGGCGGCTCGACGACAGCGGCAGCAGCAGGGGCCTCGGCGGAGGCCTCCGTCGCCGGCAGCTCGTCCTGCGCTTCGCGCGGCCCCTTGGCCTTCTGGCGCGCCTCGGACTTCTTCTTGGTCGTCGGACCGAGCACCATGATCATGTTTCGGCCGTCCTGGCGCGGGGCGCTCTCGACGAAACCGAGCTCGGCGACGTCGTCGGCGAGACGCTGGAGCAGGCGCAGGCCCATCTCCGGGCGCGACTGCTCGCGACCCCGGAACATGATCATGACCTTGACCTTGTCCCCGGCCTTGAGGAACCGCTCGACGTGGCCCTTCTTGGTGCCGTAGTCGTGCGGGTCGATCTTGAGCCGGAACCGGATCTCCTTGAGGACCGTGTTGGCCTGGTTGCGCCGGGCCTCGCGGGCCTTCATGTCGGCCTCGTACTTGAACTTCCCGTAGTCCATGAGCTTGCAGACCGGCGGGCGGGCGTCGGGCGCCACCTCGACCAGGTCCAGGTCCGCCTCCTGCGCCAGGCGCAGGGCGTCCTCGACGCGAACGATGCCGACCTGCTCGCCGTTGGGGCCGACCAGGCGGACCTCGGGCACGCGGATCCGCTCGTTGATGCGTGGCTCGCTGATGTGGGACTCCTCGTCGTCGTCGCTCCGACCGCCGACAACGAGAAAGGCCCTCGCTGACGTTCACAGCGAAGGCCTCCGAGTGCACCCGCGTGCGCGGGCACCGGCCCTCCGGAGCGCGAGCGCACCGATGGCCGTTCGGACCGGACCCGGGACCTGTCGCCCCTGGCGGGGCAGTCGGCGTGGGTGGGAAGGACTCCGCTTGTGCACCGGCGGGCGAGCCCACCGGTCGGTCGGCGTCAAGGTTAGCACGCGAGCGTGCGACCGCCGGCCTGGCAGGATCGGCCCATGGCAGACCCCACCCTCCCGCCCGGCGACGCAGCAGCCGCGACGCGCGACATCGCCGAGGTCCCCGCCGTCGAGGTGATCACGACGGCCGCCGTCCACCTCATGAGCGCGGCCGCGGTCAAGTGCGGCCTGGCCCCGGACACCCCCGAGACCCGGGGCGCCGACCTCATGGACCTCGACGAGGCGCGTCGGCTCATCACCGCGCTCGCCGGGCTCGTGGTCGCGGCCGCACCCGAGATCGGCAACCAGCACGCGCGGGCGCTGCGGGACGGCCTGCGCTCGCTCCAGCTGGCCTTCCGCGAGGCGTCGTCGTTCCCCGACGCGCCCGGCGAGGGGCCCGGCGAGGCGCTGACCGGTCCGGTCAGCTGACGGCCCGCTCCGCGCGCCGGGTTGTCGTCCGCGGGTCGCGTCGACGGCCCACGCGCCTATCCTGACCACGTGACCGAGCCGCGGGGGGCCGTGCCGGGCAGCCTGCCCGAGACCATGCCCGAACCGGCGGGCCCCGATCGGGGCGCCGCCCTGGGCGCGCGCTCGCACGCCCACGACGACCGCCTCGACGCCTCCGCGCACGCGCACCTCCTCGAGGAGCCTTTGTCGCCGGACGCGGCCACCGAGACGGCGGTCATCTACAACGTCACGCTCGCCTCGCCCCACGCGGACGCGGCCGACGACACACCCGCGGTCGCCGCGGGGCCCGAGGGCGCCGACCCTCCCGTCGTCCGGCGGACCAGTGCTCGCGGCGCGCCCGCGCTCCCGGCAGGCGGGAACGCGCCGTCCGACGTCGCCGCTCCGGGCCCCGCCGAGCAGCCACCCGAGGCAGGGCTCCCGGCGGCGGGGGCCGGCGCTCCGGCCAGGGCCGCGGCATCCGCGCCGCGGATCCCGACCGCTCGCAAGGCCGGCGCGGCCGCCGCCGTCCTGCTCGTCTTCGCCTTGACGACGCTTGCCGGCTACCTGTGGGTCAGCGCGACGGAGTGGCGGGAGCGGGCCGGTTCCTACGAGCACACGGCCCTTGGCCTGGGCGAGGAGCTGTCGACGGTCCGCAACCAGCTGGCCGGCTCCCAGGCCGAGCTCGAGGCGGTCCGCGCCCAGCTCGCCACCACCCACGAGCGCATCGTCGAGCTCGCGGACGAGAAGAACCAGGCGCTCGACGACTGGGAGCTCACCCAGCAGCTCGTCGACTACCAGCAGCGCATCAGCGAGGCGGCCGCGTCCGTCGCCCTCGCCCTCGACCAGTGCGTCCAGGGCCAGCAGGAGCTGATCGGGGTCCTCCAGCGCCAGATCGACCCGGGACCCGGGCCCACGCCCACGTCCACGCCCACGCCGTACGACCCCGCGCTGGTGGCGGAGTTCCAGACCCAGGTCGAGGCGCTGTGCCAGGAGGCCAGCGAGGCCAACATCGCGCTGCAGCTCGAGCTCGCCCGATGAGGCGTGCCCGTTCACCGGTGGCACGCGCCGCCGTCGCCGCCGCGGTCGTGGTCGCCGTGGTGTCCCCCCTCCAGGCCTGCTCCGACTTCCCGACCCGCCCGCCCGCGCCGCAGACCAGCTTCGTGCCGGAGGACCCGCCCGTCGAGACGCCGACCGGCCTCACGCCCGACGGGTTCGACGCGGTTCAGCGGATGGCCGTCCGGATCCGCAACGTCGGGTGCGGGTCGCTGTCCACCGGCTCCGGCTTCGCGATCGACGCCACCACGCTCATCACCAACCGGCACGTGGTCGCCGACTCCGCGGAGCTCCAGGTGTCCACCTACGACGGCCGCGACATCGACGTCACGGCCTCGAGCACCGCCTCCATCGCCGACCTCGCCCTCGTGCGCACCGCCGAGGACCTGCCCTCCTACCCCAAGCTCGCCGAGGAGGACCCCGTGCGCGGCGACATGGTCACCGTGGTGGGCTACCCGCAGGGCGGGTCCCTCACGGTCACGCGCGGCCAGGTGATCGGCGCGACGACCGACCCCCTCAATGCGAACCTGGGCGAAGTGCTCGTCACGGACGCGCAGGTCGAGCCGGGCAGCTCCGGCTCCGCCGTCCTGGACGACGAGGGCCGGGTCGTCGGCGTCGTGTACGCCAAGAGCGCGTCCGGCCAGTCCTACATCGTGCCGTTGAGCACGCTCTCCACGGTGCTCGCCGACACCGCCGCGTTCACCCCCACGACGACCTGCCAGTCCTGATCCCTACGGTCAGGGCCCTCGTGACCGCCCCGCGCGCCGTCCCGGCGCGGCACGATGGGGGCATGGACACCGCGCACCTGACGACGGACGGCACAGCCACGACCACGGCGGGCCTCGGGGCCTACGCCTCGCTCCCCCTGCAGGCGGCCCGGCGCCTCATCCACGTCAGGCGCGCCTTCGGCGAACCCGTCGAGCGCGACGGTCTGACGCTCGTGCCGGTCGCCCGCGTGTGGGGCGGCACCGGCTTCGGCGGCGGTGACGGGACGATCGATGAGGCCGGCGAGCCCGCCCGCTCCGGTTCCGGCGGCGGGGGCGGACTCGGCGTCGGCGTGACGCCCGTGGGCGTCTACGTCGTCAAGGGCGGCGAGGTGCGCTGGGAGCCGGCGTTCGACCTCAACCGGGCGATCATCGGCGGGCAGGTCCTCGGCGCCATCGCGATCCTCGCGCTCGCCCGGGCGCTGCGCCGACGTCGCCGCTGACGTCCGGCTCCGGGCCGACCGCGGGAGGCGCACCGCCCACGGGCCGCAGCTCGAGCGAGTCGACGGCGGCCGCGACCTCCGCGTCCGCTGCCAGGTGGGCGCCGACGACCTCGAGGAGGCGCTCCAGCTCCGCCCGCGTGAGGCCCGGCCGGACGGTGAGCACCACGGCGA
>JAEZZV010000187.1 GCA_023418375.1 Actinomycetes bacterium
GCCCTGCGGACCGCGACCGAGGCCCTGGACCGGCTCGACATCGCGCGGTGGCGCGAGGACGCGGTCGCCGCGCTGGCCTCGCTGCGGGCCGAGCCCGACGTCCGGGCCCTGCCCGTCGGCCTGGAGCCGCGCAGGGCACGGGTCCTCGCGCTGGCCGCGCGGCTGCGCGTCATCGTCGACCTCGCCACGGCCGACGACGGGGGCGCGGTCAACCTGTGGCAGTCCGACCAACGCAGCGCGGCGTTGCGGCACGTCGACCACGCCGCCCGTCGGGCGATGTGTGCGGCGACGCTCGTCGTCCCGCCCGAGCCCTCGGGGCCTCAGCCCTCCAGGACCGAGCGGTAGACGCGCACCGTCTGCTCCGCGATCGCCTCCCACGCGAAGTGGTCCTCGACACGGCGACGGGCCGCCGCGCCCATCCGGCCGGCCTGCTCCTGGTCGGCCACGGCGCGGGCCAGTGCCTCGCCCAGGTCGGCGACGAACTGCGCAGGGTGCACCGGCGTCCCGGTGCCGTCACCGACCTGCTCGATCGGCACGAGCCACCCCGTCACGCCGTCGTCGACCACCTCGGGGATGCCGCCGGTCGCCGTGCCCACGACGGGCAGGCCGCACGCCATCGCCTCGAGGTTGACGATCCCGAGCGGCTCGTACACCGACGGGCAGACGAACACCGTCCCGGCGGAGAGCACGGCGATCAGGTCCTCGCGCGGCAGCATCTGCTCGATCCACACGACGCCCTGGCGACGCGTGCGCAGGTCGTCGACCAGGCCCGCGACCTCGCGCGCGATCTCCGGCGTGTCCGGGGCGCCGGCACACAGCACGAGCTGCACGTCCGCCGGCAGGTGCTCGGCGGCCCGGAGCAGGTAGGGCAGGCCCTTCTGCCTGGTGATCCGGCCCACGAAGACCACCGCGGGCCGGTTCGGGTCGATGCCGAGACCACGGACGGTCGACTCGGCGCGGGCCAGGTCCTCCTCGTCCATGGGCCGACGCCAGCCCGCCAGGTCGATGCCGTTGTGCACCACGTGTACGCGGTCGGGGTGCACGTGCGGGTACACGCGCAGGATGTCCTCGCGCATGCCGCCGCTCACGGCGATGACGGCGTCGGCGTGCTCGTAGGCCGTGCGCTCGGCCCAGGCCGACAGCGCGTAGCCGCCGCCGAGCTGCTCGGCCTTCCACGGGCGCAGCGGCTCGAGGCTGTGGGCGGTCACGACGTGCGGCACCCCGTGCAGCAGCGCGGCGACGTGCCCGCCGAGGTTGGCGTACCAGGTGTGCGAGTGGACGACGTCCGCGCCGGCGACGTCCGCGGCCATGAGGAGGTCCACGCCGAACGTCCGCAGGGCGGCGTTGTGCTGCGCCAGGCCAGCGGGCACCTCGTAGCCCGTGACGTCGGGCACCTCCCGGGGACCGTCGAAGCACCTGACCTGCACCTCGATGTGCTCACGCAGGACGGTGGCGAGCTCGGTGACGTGCACACCGGCTCCGCCGTAGACGTTGGGGGGGTACTCGCGCGTGAGCAGGTCGACTCGCATGGCGACACGCTAGCGATGATCGGGCTGATCGTCTGGCTCCCGACCACACCGGGCCCTAGGGTCAGGAGCATGGCTACGCCGCGTGTGCTCGCGATCGTCCTCGCCGGCGGTGAGGGGAAGCGGCTCATGCCGTTGACGGCGGAGCGCGCGAAGCCCGCGGTCCCGTTCGGCGGCCTGTACCGCCTCGTCGACTTCGCCCTGTCGAACCTCGTGAACAGCGGCTACCTGCAGGTCATCGTCCTCACCCAGTACAAGTCCCACAGCCTCGACCGGCACGTGGCCCGGACCTGGCGGATGTCGTCCCTCCTCGGCAACTACGTCGCCCCGGTCCCGGCCCAGCAGCGGGTCGGCAAGCACTGGTACCTGGGCAGCGCCGACGCGATCTACCAGTGCCTGAACATCATCGACGACGAGCGCCCGGACATCGTGGTGGTGGTCGGCGCGGACCACGTGTACCGGATGGACTTCTCGCAGATGGTGGACGCCCACCTGGAGTCGGGCGCCGAGTTCACGGTCTCCGCGATCCGTCAGCCCATCGGCCTGGCGGGTGAGTTCGGCGTGATCGAGACGCAGGCCGAGGACCCGACGCGGATCGCCGCCTTCCGCGAGAAGCCCAAGGACCCGATCGGCCTGGCCGACTCGCCCGGGGAGGTCCTCGCCTCGATGGGCAACTACGTCGCCGACGCCGACGCGCTCGTCGAGGCGGTGCGCCAGGACGCGCACAACCCGACGTCGAAGCACGACATGGGCGGCGACATCGTGCCCTGGTTCGTGGAGCGCAACGCGGCGGGGGTCTACGACTTCATCCGCAACGACGTCGCCGGGTCCACCGACCGCGACCGCGACTACTGGCGGGACGTCGGGACCATCGACGCGTACTAC
This sequence comes from Actinomycetes bacterium, assembly GCA_023418375.1. Classification (GTDB taxonomy): domain Bacteria; phylum Actinomycetota; class Actinomycetes; order Actinomycetales; family Cellulomonadaceae; genus Actinotalea. The sequence continues at coordinate 2,412 of JAEZZV010000187.1, forward strand.
GACGCGCACCTGGACCTCATCTCCGTGAGCCCGGTGTTCAACCTCTACAACCGCGCCTGGCCGCTCTTCACGGGCAACGTCGGGCTCCCGCCGGCCAAGTTCGTCCACGCCGGCCCGGGACGCCTCGGCCACGCGGCGGACTCCCTGGTCTCTCCCGGCGTCATCGTCTCCGGTGCGACGGTGTCCGGCTCCGTGCTGTCGCCGGGCGTCTACCTGCACTCGTGGGCGTCGGTGAGCGACTCCGTGGTGCTGGACAACGCCGTCGTCGGGCGGCACGCGCAGGTGCACCGGGCGATCCTCGACAAGAACGTCCAGGTCCGGGAGCGCGCGCGCGTCGGCATCGACCCCGAGCACGACCGCGCCCGGGGGTTCACGGTGAGCGAGAGCGGCGTGACCGTGGTCCCCAAGGGGACGGTCGTCGAGCCCTGATCCCGGACGCCCCGCGGGCGCACGGACGCCCGCCGCGGGTGGCGGTCAGCCGATCGGGTGCACGAAGAAGCCGGAGCGCAGCTTCGGCTCGAACCACGTCGACTTCGGCGGCATCACGAGGCCCTCGTCGGCGACATCCATGACCTCCTCGGTCGAGGTCGGATGGAGGGCGAACGCGGCCGCGAAGGCGCCGGAGTCGACGAGCCGTTCGAGCTCGGCGGTCCCCCGGATGCCTCCGACGAACGCGATGCGCTCGTCGGTGCGGGGGTCGGCGATGCCCACGAGCGGGCCCAGCACGCGGTCCTGGAGCACCGACACGTCCAGGCGCGCGATCGGGTCGGCGTCGTCGACGACGCCCTCGTGGGCGGTCAGGAGGTACCAGCCGCCGGCCAGGTAGAGGCCGAACTGGTGGCGACCCGGCTCGGGGGCGCCTTCGACGAGGACCACGTCGAAGTCCTCCGCGACCTCCGCGAGGAACGCGTCGACGTCCCGCCCGGCGAGGTCCCGCACCACCCGGTTGTAGGCCAGGATCGTCAGCTCGTCGGCCGGGAAGACGACCACCGGGAACTCGTCCGCGCCGGCCCCGTCCAGCTCGGCCGCCACCCGCGCCGCGGCGGCGCTGCGGTGGTGGCCGTCCGAGACGTACAGCGTGGGCACCCGGGCGAACGCCCCCTCGAGGACCGCCGACTGCGCCGCGGTCACGGTCCACAGCGTGTGCCCGACGCCGTCGTCGGTCACCAGGTCGCACTCGGGCTCGCCGGCCGTGACGGCGGCGAGGACCTCGGCGACCGTGGACGCACCGTCCGCGGACGGGCGGTACATGAGGAAGACCGGCTCGTCGTGGGCGCGCAGCGCGGCGATGTGCCGCGTGCGGTCCGTCTCCTTGTCGTGGCGGGTGTGCTCATGCGTCGCGATCACGCCGCTGGCGTAGTCCGCGACGCTCGCGCAGCCGACGACCCCTGTCTGGACCCGCTCCCCCATCCGCTGCCGGTAGACCAGCAGCCCGGGGGCGTCGTCGGCGACGAGGACGCCCCGCGCCAGGAAGTCCTCGAGCGCGGCGCGACCGGCGGCGTAGACCTCGTCCGTGTGCGGGTCGACGTCCTCGGGCAGGTCGATCTCGGGCCGCGAGACGTGCAGGAAGCTGTCCGCGTTCCCTGCCGCGAGCGCCCGTGCCTCGGCCGTGTCGACGACGTCGTACGGGGGCGCGGCGACGGCGGCGACGCGGTCGCGGGGCGGACGGAGGGCGCGGAAGGAACGGATCGTGGCCACGGGCACACTGTCCCAGACGCGCGCGGGCCGACGCCGCCGCGCACCATCCAGCGGACGGGCCGGGGGCGCGGTCTCAGTCGCGCCAGGCCGGCCGGACGACGTCGACGAGCCGGGCGCTGCCGGAGGTCTGCTCGGCCCACGGGCCGACGACCTCGAGCACCGCGAAGGCCGCGGTCGACAGTCCCGTGCGGACCTGCGCGAGGTGTGCCGACGAGCCCGTGCCCGCCAGGAACGCCGCGGCACCCGACATCGCGGGTTCGTGCCCGACGACGAGCAGCGTCCGCACCCGGGCGTCGGTCCCGGTGACGAGGCCCACCACGCCCGCGACGGGCGCCCCGTAGAGGTCGTCCAGCCGGACGACATCGGGCTCCGGATCGGCGGTGAGCGCCGACGCGACGTGCTGCCAGGTCTCCTGCGTGCGCAGCGCCGAGGACACGAGCACCCGCTCGGGCAGCAGACCGGTCGCCCTCAGGGCACCGCCGACGCCGACGGACTGACGCACGCCCAGACTGGTCAGGCGACGCAGCTCGTCGGCCACGCCGGAGTGCTCCGCCTTCGCGTGGCGCAGCAGGACCAGCCGCCGGACCGTGCCGGGCACGTCACTGACCCATCGCGTGCACGCCGCCGTCCACGTGGACCACCTCCGCCGTCGTGGCCGGGAACCAGTCCGACAGTAGCGCGCAGACGGCGCGGGCGGTGGGCTCCGGGTCCGAGCTGTCCCAGCCGAGCGGAGCGCGCTCCGACCAGCCACCCTCCATCTGCTCGAAGCCCGGGATGTGGGTCGCGGCCGTGGTCCGGATCGGTCCCGCCGCGACGAGGTTGACGCGGACCCCGTGCGGCCCGAGGTCGCGGGCGAGGTACCGCGCCGTCGCCTCGAAGGCGGCCTTCGCCACACCCATCCAGTCGTACACCGGCCAGGCGTACCGGGCGTCGAAGGTCAGGCCGACGACGGACGCCCCCGGTGCCAGGAGCGGCTGCGCGGCCACGGCGAGCGCCTTGAGCGAGTACGCCGAGATGTGCACGGCCGTGGCGACGTCGTCCCACTGGCCGCTGAGGAAGTTGCCGCCCATCACCGACTGCGGGGCGAACCCGATCGAGTGCACCACCCCGTCGACGCGGTCGGTGTGCTCGCCGACCCGCTCGGCCAGGGCAGCCAGGTCGTCGGCGGAGGTCACGTCCAGCTCGACCACGGGAGCGGTCACCGGCAGGCGTCGGGCGACGGCGGAGGTCAGTCGCGTCTGACGGCCCGGCGCCGTGAGGACCACCTCGGCGCCTTCCTGCTGCGCCAGCCGCGCCACGTGGAACGCGATCGAGGTGTCCACGAGGACCCCGGTCACCAGCAGCTTCTTGCCCTCGAGCAGCCCCATGCGGCGCTCCCCTTCTCGTTCGTCGATGGTGGTGGGCGCGTCGCGATGCCACGCGCCAGGTGGGTCAGCGCGTGTTCAGTGCCCCATGCCCAGGCCGCCGTCGACCGGGATCACGGCACCGCTGATGTACGCCGCGGCCGGCGAGGCGAGGAAGTGCACGACGCCGGCCACCTCGTCGGGCTGGGCGAACCGGCCCGCCGGGATCGCGGCCTTGTACGCCTGCTGGCGCTCCTCGGGCAGGGCCGCCGTCATGGCGGTGTCGATGAAGCCCGGCGCGACGACGTTCGCCGTGATGCCGCGACCGCCCAGCTCGCGCGTGATCGAGCGCGCCATGCCGATGAGGCCGGCCTTCGACGCCCCGTAGTTGACCTGACCCTGCCCGCCGTAGAGCGCGATGACGGAGGCGACGAGCACGATGCGCCCGCGGCGCTGGCGGATCATGCCGGTCGATGCGCGGCGGACGCACTTGAAGGCCCCAGCGAGGTTGACGTCGAGGACCTGGTCGAACTCCTCGTCGGTCATCCGCATGAGGAGCTGGTCCCGCGTGATGCCCGCGTTGGCGACGAGCACCTCGACGGGCCCGTGCGCGGCCTCCACCTCGGCGAACGCGGCGTCGACGGAGGCCGAGTCGGTCACGTTCCCGGTCACGCCGAGCGCTCCGGCCGGGGGTTCACCGCCCATGTCGAAGGACGCGACCTTGTCGCCGGAGGCGAGGAACCGCTCGGCGATCGCCTTGCCGATCCCCCGGTTCCCACCGGTGACCAGGACGCTTCGAGGGGTGGTGTCCGTCACGCGGGACCTCCTGTGCTCGCTGGGTCGGGTGCCCGCTCGTGCGGCCCCGGTCGACCGTAGCCCACGGCATCCGGCGGGTCGGGTGTACGGCCCGCACAAGGCCGGGCCCCTCGCGCTGTGGGGCACCGACTGCCGCCGCCTAGACTCAGGTGGTGGTGCCGCACCGATCCGACCGGGGCGCGGCGGGCGCGGGCACGCGGCCCGCCGACCGCACGCGCGAGGCGGCCGTCCGCATCACCGCCGTGGCCGCGCCCCTGTCCGACGA
>JAEZZV010000231.1 GCA_023418375.1 Actinomycetes bacterium
TCGCTGCGCTCCTTATTTCGGCCGGAAACTCTCTCCTCCCCGCCCTTCGGGTTGCACTCCGGTGCCTGGGGGCAGTGGCTCCGCTATCAGGAACGAGCCCACGAAGTGATCGACCACGAAGGTTGAGGAGGCCGCCATGAGTACGCAGACCACGACCGAGGAGCAGACCTGGTGCGTCTGGTGCCGCCAGGCCATGACGCCCGACCGGCACGGGGACTGGATCACCTGCCCCAACGCCGGCGACGCCTGCATCGACTGCTGCCCGTGCTGCGACACCTGGCCGCCGGCACCGGAACCCGACCCCGACCCGCTGCGCGGCGACCCGTACGCCGCGGACGTCCAAGCGCTGCGCGCCCTGATCGGCGCGCACCCGATCCGCCAACCCCAATAGTACTATTGACGTCACGCCAGGATAACAGTACTATTAGTACTACCGACGACGAGGAGGCAGGCAGATGGCCCGCAGGATCAAGAACACCAAGAGCCCCGAGGAGCGCCGCGCCGAGGCCGAGGCGCTGCAAGCCTCGATCGCGGAGCAGGTCGAGCAGCTGCGCCAGTCCGAGGCGTGGACCCGGTTCCTCGACTTCGCCCAGGTGTTCCACCGCTACAGCATCAACAACCTCCTGCTGATCCTGTCCCAGCGGCCCGACGCGACCCGCGTGGCCGGCTACCGCACGTGGCAGAGCGTCGGCCGCCAGGTGACCAAGGGTCAGCGCGGTATCCGCATCTTCGGCGGCCGCGACGTCGTGACCCGTGAGGAGGACGAGCGCACCGGTGAGGAGACCGAGCACCGCACGCGCCGGTTCTTCCCGGTGTCGGTGTTCGACATCTCGCAGACCGAGCCCATCGACCCCGACGCCGAGGACCCCAGCACGATCGCCCACCGGCTCACCGGAGACGACCCGCTCGGCATCCTGGCGGCCGTCGTCGACTACCTCACCGGCCAGGGCTGGACCGTCGAGCGCGAGGCCATCGCGGGCGAGGTCAACGGCTACACGACCACCGACGGCAGCCGCCGAGTCGTCGTCGACGTCGACCTCTCCCCCGCCCACGCGGCCAAGACCGCCCTGCACGAGGCGGCGCACGTGCTGCTGCACGCCGAGGAGGACCCGGCCGAGTACGTGCAGCACCGCGGCGTGAAGGAGACCGAGGCCGAGTCCGTCGCCTACGTCGTGGCCGGCCTGCTCGGGCTGGACACCAGCGCCTACAGCATCGGCTACGTGGCCGGCTGGTCCGAGGGCGACGCGGAGACCATCAAGGCCACCGCCGGCCGCGTGCTGCGCGCGGCCCACACCCTGGCCGAGGCGCTGACCGAGCCCGTCGACGAGACGACCGCGGCCGCATGACCCGAATAGTACTATTGCCGTTGCCATCCGGTGACGGCAAGAGTACTATTAGAGGTACCGACGACGAGGAGGAGCCATGCGAGCAACGACGATCCTGGGCCCGGCCGCCGGCCGCCCCTACGCGGCGTACGACACCGGCCGGACGTGGAACGGCGCGCCGGTCATCGCGTTCACGAGCGAGGCCCTGGCCGCGCTCATCGCGGCCGGCGACGGCACGGACGCCAACGGCGAGGGCCTGGCTGTCGTCGACGGCGTCGCGCTCGACGTCACGGCCGGCGACGCCGAGCCCGTCGAGACGGTCCGCGAGCCGATCGGCGGCAACGTCGTGACGCTGTACGTGCCCGCCGGCCGCATCTGGGACGAGGCTGGCGCTAACAGTACTGTTAACGGCATTGGGTGGGACGCCGAGAACCGGTGCCGCGCCTGCGGCGAGCACATCGCAGACCCCCACTCCCCCGAGTGCCCCACGCTCGTCGTCGCCTCGCTGCGCGAGGACGCCGAGGCGAACGAGGAGGCCCACGCGGCCACGCTGGCCGCCGGCGGCTACACGTCCGGCGCGTGCGCCGCGGTGACCGAGGGCGACGAGCCCGCCGAGGTCTCGCACCGGTTCCTGGCGCTGGCCCAGCGCGTCGCGGCCGACCTGATCGAGATGGACCAGGTGGAGGCCGTGCGGCTCGACGCCTGGCCCGACGCGGCCGAGTTCGTCGCCCACCTGACCGGAGAGGCCGACCAGTGGCGCGCATGAGCGGCCGCGGCGGCGAGCCGTTCGACCTGTTCGACGTGCTCGCCGCCGAGGACGCGGCCGACGTGCTGCACATGGTGCTGCCGAACTTCGGGACCGCCTGCGGGCGCGACTTCCTCGACGTCGCGCGCGACGGACAGATCAAGGGGACCAAGCTCTACACCCTGACGAGCGCGCAGACGACGTGCCCGGAGTGCCTGGCCGCCGGTGAGGAGCGCGGCGGCCTGAGCGCCTGGTGGCAAATCAGCAGCCGGCAGGCACTGGTGGAGGGTTGACCTCCAATGGTGGCAATAGTACTATTAACGGTAACGGAGTTGGGAGGCGGGATCGTGGCAGCGATCATCGGGGACCTGAGCATCACCGTGGGGGAGAGAACCGTCCTGACCGACCCGCACGGACGTCGGCCTGGCGGCGCGGTGGGCCGAGTTCGAGCACGGCCGCGAGGCATGGGCCGCGCTGACGTTCGCGCAGCGCACGGCCGAGACCGCGGCCGCGCTGAACGCCCTCCGCTCGGCCTACGGCCAGGGGTAGCGTGACCCGCGCCGGCTCCCGCCGCCGCCCCCGCCCCTGCCGGGACGGCGGGGGGGGGGGGGGGGGCCCCCCCCCCCCC
>JAEZZV010000345.1 GCA_023418375.1 Actinomycetes bacterium
CCGCGACACCGCGGCTCGCGTCGTCGGGCGGCACCCTCGGCGTCGCCTGGCTCGCCCTCGGCAGCCTCACGGCCGGCGGCCTCCTCCTGGCCGCGAGCCGGCGCGGGCACCGAACGTCCGCGCGCTAGCGGTCCCCCTCCGCGGGCGCGCAGACGCCGAGGAGGGCTCGTGCCCGGGGTCACCGACCCACCGGCACGAGCCCTCCTCCGGACTCCCGCGCGTCAGCGCTTGAGGTTCACCAGCTCCTGGAGCAGCTCGTCGGACGTGGTGATGACGCGGCTGTTCGCCTGGAAGCCGCGCTGGGCGATGATCAGGTTCGTGAACTCGGCCGACAGGTCGACGTTCGACATCTCGAGCGCGCCCCCCGTGAGGTCGCCGCGGCCGCCGGTGCCCGCCGCGCCGATCTGCGCGTCACCGGAGTTGACGGTGGTCCGGTAGAGGGAGCCACCCGCCTTCTCCATGCCCGCGGGGTTCGTGAACGTCGACAGGGCCACCCGGCCCAGCGCCTGCTTGAGGCCGTTGCTGAACGAGCCGAGCAGCGTGCCGTCCGCGTTGATCGTGAACGACTGCAGCGTGCCCGCCGCACGGCCGTTCTGGGTGGAGGCCTCCACGGTGTCGAGCCCTGCCATGCCCGAGATCGTCGACAGGTCCACGGTGATGCCGCCCACGGTCAGCGAGCCGCCGGTCGCCTGCGTGCCGTCCGCGTTGAAGGTCATGTTCACGGTGCCGGTCGCGGCCCCGTTCGTGCCGTTCACGGTCCAGCCCGCAGCCGTGCGCGTGAAGGCCAGGGCCAGCGTGCTCACCGTGCCGTCGGCGGCGTACACGTCGACGTCGCGGTTGAGCACCGTGCCGGCCACGGCCTCGGAGGGCAGGTTGCCCTCGAACGTGGCGCCGGTCGTCGCCGCGGCGCCCATGAGCGTCGCGATCGGCAGCCGCAGGTCCACCAAGGTCCCGTTCGTGTCGATGTTCCCGGCTGCGTCCGCAGCCCAGCCCTGCACCAGGCTGCCGTCGGGCGTGACCAGCTGGCCCGTCGCGTCGAAGTCGAAGGCGCCGGCACGCGTGTACAGCTGCTCGGTGCCCTTGCGCACCACGAAGAACCCGTCGCCGGAGATCATCATGTCGGTCGACCGGTTGGTCAGCTGGGCCGCGCCCTGCTGGAAGTTGGTCGTGATGCCCGCCACCCGCACACCCAGGCCGACCTGGGCCGGGTTCGTGCCGCCGACGCCGTCCTGCGCGGCCCCGGCGTTCGTCAGGACCTGCGACAGCGTGTCCTGGAACTGGGTCTGCGAGGCCTTGAAGCCGGTCGTGTTGACGTTGGCGATGTTGTTGCCGGTGACGTCGAGCATGGTCTGGTGGGCCCGCAGGCCCGAGATGCCGGAGAACAGAGAGCGCAGCATTGGACGGATCCCTTCGTGGTGACGGCGTCAGGCCGTGGTCGAGGAGGAGGAGGACCCGTCCGTGGGCGTGGTGGAGGCGGACCCGTCCGTGGGCCGCGAGGAACGAACAGCGGAGATGGCGTCGAGCGGGATGTCCTTGCCGCCGACCTTGACCGTCGGCACCTCGGCCGAGAAGTCGACAGCGGCGACGACGCCGGTCTGCACCTTCTTCTCGGCGTCGGTCCAGGAGACCTCCTGGCCGAGCAGGGCGCTGGCGGCCACGCGCATCTGCAGCGCGAAGCTCTCGCGCGTGGTGTCGGCCACCACCGTGAGCTGCTCCATCGACGCCATCTGCGTGGACTGCGCCATCATCTCGGTGGTGTCCATCGGCGACGACGGGTCCTGGTAGCGCATCTGCGCGACCAGGAGCGCGAGGAACGCCTGCTTGTCGAGCGTCTGCTCGTCCCCCGTCGAGATCGACTTCTTGGCCGACGTCGCGTACAGGCCGGACGCGGCCCTACGCGGGTCGGCACCCGTGACGCCCGTGTTGACGTTGATGGGGCTGTCGGTCATCGCTCCTCCTCAGACGGTGAGGTCGAGGCGGCCGCGCCGGGCGGTCGCAGTGGTCTGGGTGGGCAGCGCGCCGTCGGGCGCGGGCCGGTCGGACCGCATGCCCGACGCCGGCCGGTCGCCCTGGTCGGAGCGGTCGCCCCGGTCGGCCGCGTCGCCGGTCGCGCCGCCGTCCGCCTGGACACCCCGGCCGTTCTGGCCGTGGGAGCCCAGGTCGAGGTCCGCGCTCAGACCGACGCCGACGAGATCGCGCTTGAGGTCCGGCAGTGCCTGACGCAGCGCGTCGCGGGCGGCGTCGGTCGAGCCGAGCAGCTCGATCCGCACGCCCTCGGCGCCGATGTGCGCCACGACGCGCAACGGGCCGAAGTGCTCCGGCTCGAGCCGCAGGGTCATCACGTGCGTGCCCGGACCCGCGACCTTGACCGCCGGCCAGCGCGCGTCGAGCTGCTCGACGATCTGGGCGGCGACAGGGCGGGCGGTCTCGGTCGGGGCCGTCGTGGTCGACACGCGGTCCGTCGTGGTCACGGCGGGCGCCGCTGGGGCCGTGGTTGCGTTCACTGCCCCGCTCGCCTCCGGCGTCGCGACCGGGCGAGGCGTCCCGCCCGCTCCGCTTCGCTCCGCATGCCCGAAGCCGCTCCCGGCCACCTCGCCCGGCCGCGCCGCCTCCGGGGTGACGTCGCCCTGGTCGGTGGTCGCCCTCTCCGCGGACTGCGCGGTGGAGGCTTCGGCCGGCGCCTCGCCCTGGGTGGTCGCCCCGCCCGTGGCCGGGGTGGAGGAGGGCTGGAC
>JAEZZV010000362.1 GCA_023418375.1 Actinomycetes bacterium
GGCCGAGGCCCTGGTGGCCGCCGCGGGCGCCCTCGCCTCGCGCGTCGTCCCGCCCGGGCCCGACGCGGCGGCGATGTGGCAGATCCGGGCCGACGGCGTCGGTCTGGCCGGGCGCACCCCGGACGGCGTGCAGGCGTGGCCGGGCTGGGAGGACGCCGCGGTGCCGCCCGAGCGGCTGGGCGCCTACCTGCGCGAGTTCGAGGCGCTGATGGCCGCGCACGGCGTGGACGGCCTGACGTACGGGCACTTCGGCGACGGGTGCGTGCACGTGCGCGTCGGGCTGCCCCTGGAGACGCCGGCCGGCGTCCCCGCCTTCCGGGCCTTCATGACCGAGGCCGCGCAGCTGGTCGCGGCGCACGGCGGGTCGCTGTCCGGCGAGCACGGCGACGGGCGCGCGCGGAGCGAGCTGCTCGCGACGATGTACTCCGCACAGGCGCTCGAGGTCTTCGCGGGCGTCAAGCACCTGTTCGACCCGTCCGACGTGCTCAACCCCGGCATCCTCGTCGCACCACGGCCGATCGACGCCGACCTGCGCCGTCCGCACGCCCGCCCGCTGCCGAGGGCGACGGGCTTCGCCTTCCCGCACGACGGCGGGGACTTCACGACGGCCGTGCACCGGTGCGTCGGCGTCGGCAAGTGCCGGGCCGACACCGCCGACGACGGTGGCTTCATGTGCCCCTCCTACCGCGCCACCGGGGAGGAGAAGGACGTCACGCGGGGTCGCGCCCGCGTCCTGCAGGAGCTCGCGAACGGCACGCTGGTGACGGGCGGCTGGCGCGCCAAGGAGCTCCGCGAGGTCCTGGACCTGTGCCTGTCCTGCAAGGCGTGCTCGTCGGACTGCCCGGCCGGGGTGGACATGGCGCAGTACAAGGCCGAGGTGCTGCACCGCGCGTACCGTCGGCGGCTGCGCCCGCGCAACCACTACGCGCTCGGCTGGCTGCCGCGCTGGACCCGGCTGGTGTCGAAGCTGCACCTCGCGGGCCTGGCGAACTGGTTCCTCGGCATCCGCCCGCTCGCCTCGCTCGTGCTGCGCGTGGCGGGCCTCGACCCGCGCCGCGGCATCCCGCGCTTCGCGACGACGTCGTTCCGCGCCGGCTGGGCGCGTGACCGCGCCGCGCACCACCGGCCGCAGGGCGTGGGGGAGGCCACCGGGCACGCCCGCGCCGGGGCGACGGGCAGCACCGACGCCGTGCGCCGGGTCGTCGTCTGGGACGACTCGTTCAGCGACGCCTTCGACCCGGACGTGCCGCGCGCGGTGATCGGTCTGCTCGAGGCCGCCGGGTACGAGGTCATCGTGCCCAAGGAGGACGCGTGCTGCGGCCTGACCTGGGTGTCCACGGGCCAGCTCGAGGGCGCGCGCAAGCGCCAGCAGCACCTGCTCGGCATCCTCGGGCCGTTCGCGGTCAACGGTGTGCCGATCGTGGGCGTCGAGCCGTCGTGCACGGCGCTGCTGCGCAGCGACCTGGTGGAGCTCAACCCGGACGACCCGCGGGCGGTCGCGGTCGCGCGGGCCACGCGCACGCTCGCCGAGCTGCTCACCTCCGACGGCCCGGACGGCCCGGGCGACGCGTGGGAGCCGCCGGACCTGACGGGGACGACGGTCGTCGCGCAGCCCCACTGCCACCAGCACTCGGTCATGGGCTACGAGGCCGACCTGGAACTGCTGCGGCGGGCCGGGGCGACCGTGCGGACGCTCGCCGGCTGCTGCGGGCTCGCGGGCAACTTCGGCTACGAGGCCGGGCACTACGACGTCTCGGTCGCCGTGGCGGAGAACGCGCTGCTCCCGGCCCTGCGCGAGGCGGAGCCCGGCACCGTCCTCCTCGCCGACGGCTTCAGCTGCCGGACGCAGGCCGACCAGCTCGCGCACGTCCAGGGCGTGCACCTGGCGCAGCTGCTCGCCCCCTGAGCGGGGAGCGGCCCGCGCCGGGAGCGGTGCGCGACGTCCCCGTCACCCGTTCGGCCGACACGTGTCACCCGTCCGGATGCCACGGGGCGAGGTAGGAGGTCTCAGGGCATTCCGGACATGCGAGTCAGCCGCTAGAGTCGCCTGGCCAGGTAGACACACACCCCCTCGTCGACTGCGCAGACCCACTATGCCAACGAACCCCACCGTTGCGTCCCCGCCCGCGGCCGGCCGGGTGACCCCGCCCCAGGCGATGGTCGCCGACCAGCTCGACGCGCTCCTCGGCGAGCACCTGATGCCCCTGCGGGCCCGCACCCCGGGCCAGGACGAGCCGTACCTCCTCGCGGTCGACGCGTCCGGGCAGCCGGTGGTCGTCGAGGTGGTCGCCGTCCTCGACGAGGAGGCCGTGCTGACCGCGCTGCGGCACGCCGGCCGCGCGGCCCGGATGACCACCCGCGACCTGGCCGAGGCCTACCGCGGCGGTGCGGACCGGTTCGCCTCGCACCTGGCGGCGTTCCGGTTGACGGTGCCCGCCACGGCGCTGCTGTCGACCTTCGTCCGCGGCGGCGCGCGGCTGCTCCTGGTGTGCTCGCACGTCTCGCCGGGCGCCGCCGACGCGCTCGAGTTCCTGCTCCAGCCGCGCTGGCAGGTGGACGTGCTGCGCGCGCAGGTGGTCACCGAGCCGGACGGCCAGCGAGTGGTGGAGCTGTCGCCCGTCGCCCGCCCGACGCAGCCGCGGCGCGACTTCGAGCTCCCGCCGTGGGCGGAGGCCGACCGGCCCGACCCGCTGTTCGACCCCACGCCGCTCTTCCGGTCGACGCTCGCCCCGCGGGCCGACCGGCGCGCCGCGCGCCAGCAGCGGTGGGACGACCTGCGCTACGGCGACCCCCGCTACTCCGGGCTGGAC
>JAEZZV010000058.1 GCA_023418375.1 Actinomycetes bacterium
GCCCCCCGCACCGACGGCGACGCCCGCGAGCGCCGCCGCACCGGCGAGGAAGCCCCGGCGGCTCACCCGCCCGTCGCCGCCCTCGTCGTCGGGAGCTGGCACCTCGTCAACCATCGCTGGGCTCGTACTCCTCCTGCCCGCCCGCGAAGGTCCGCACCACGGCGACGACGTCGACGGTCTCGCCGTCCGCCGTCTCCAGCGTCAGCTCGACCTCGTCGCCGGGGGCGAGCGGGGCGGCCAGCTCCATGAGCATGATGTGGTCGGCGCCCGGCTCCAGCACGTGCGAGCCGCCGGCCGGCACCGTGAACCCGCCCTCGGCGGGCGTCATGACCATCGAGCCGTCCTCGCCCGTCACGGTGGTGTGCAGCTCGACCCGCGCGGCGGCTTCGGAGGTCGCCACGACCACGACGGCGTCCTCGCCGCCGTCGTTGACGAGGGTGCCGAAGAGCCCGGTCATCCCCTCATCGGCGGCCTTGACCCAGGCGTCGGTGACGGTCAGCCCGCCGCCAGCGTCACCGCCCGAGCAGGACGTGAGCCCGACGGCGAGGGCGAGGGCGAGCAGGACAGGGGCCACGGTCGTCGTCGTCCGGCGCATGGCAGCACCGTAGACGATCTTGGTGCGAAATACCTAGGGGGGTATGCCGAGCGCGGCTCGACGCGGGTCGACCTCGGTCCTCGATCGTCTCCGGCGGTCGTCCGGGTCGCGCTCAGAGCAGCCGACGCGCGGCCGCCCAGCGGGTGAGCTCGTGCCTCGAGGAGAGCTGCAGCTTGCGCAGCACGGCCGAGACGTGCGTCTCCACCGTCTTGATCGAGATGAACAGCTCGGAGGCGACCTCGCGGTAGGAGTACCCGCGCGCGATGAGCCGCATCACCTCGCGCTCGCGCGCCGAGAGCCGGTCGAGCTCGTCGTCGCCCGTGGCGACGTCGCCCGCGGCCGCGCCGAACGCGTCGAGCACGAACCCCGCGAGCCGCGGCGAGAACACCGCGTCGCCGCCGGCCACGCGCCGGATGGCGTCGGACAGGTCGGGGCCGCTGATGGCCTTTGTCACGTACCCGCGGGCCCCGCCGCGGATGACCGCGACGACGTCCTCCGCGGCGTCGGAGACGGACAGCGCGAGGAAGCGCACCGTCCCCAGCAGGTCCGCGCAGGACGCCAGCACCTCGGCACCGCCGCCCCCCATCCCGCCGGGCAGGTGCACGTCGAGCACCACCACGGGCGGCTGGAGCGAGCGCACCAGGGCGACCGCGCTCTCGACGTCGTCGGCCTCGCCGACGACGCGGATCGACGGGTCGAGCGAGGCACGCACGCCCGCCCGGAACATGAGGTGGTCGTCGACCAGGATGACGTCGAGCTGCTCAGACATGGTTCTCCCTCGGCAGGCACAGGTGCACCTCGGTGCCGCGCCCGGGCCTGCTCTGCACGGTGGCCGTGCCGCCCCGGCGGGTGACGCGACCGATGATGGACTCTCGCACGCCGAACCGGTCGGTGGGCACCGTGTCGAGGTCGAAGCCCTCGCCGTGGTCGCGCACGAAGACCTCGACCTGGGCGTCGGTGACCTCCAGGTACAGCGAGTACGGCGCCTTGCCGTGGCTGACCGCGTTGACCAGCGCCTCGCGCGTGGCCTGCAGCAGGGCGTCGGTCCCCTCGTCCGGCACCGCGTCGCCGACGACGACGACGTCGACCGCGACCGCCCGCGTGTCCTCGACCTCGGCGACGACGCCGCGCAGGTCGGACGCGATGGACGTGCCCGGCGTGCGCCGGTCGTCGTAGAGCCACTCGCGCAGCTCGCGCTCCTGGGCGCGGGCCAGGCGGGCGACCTCCTCGGCGTCGGCCGCCTGCCGTCGGATGAGCGCGAGGGTCTGCAGGACGCCGTCGTGCAGGTGGGCGGCGATGTCGGCGCGCTCGGACTCCCGCGCCCGGGCGGCCCGCTCGTCGCCGAGCTCGCGCAGCAGCCGCAGCAACCAGGGCGCCAGCACCAGCGCCGAGCCGATGAGCACGGCCACGGCGGCGACGGCCGACCGGATCACCGCCTCCATCGGCTGCTCCTGGCCGACCACCACGAAGATCGCCACGGCCACCAGGACCGTCCCGCCGACGAGCCGCAGCACGCTGATCGGCATCCGCCCGACCGCCGCGCCGCTGCGCCGGTCCCGCTGGATCGCGTCCAGCTGGCTCCACGCCAGCGCGACGCCGGCGAGCGCGATGAGGGCCGGGAGCACCCACGAGTTCCCGATCTCGGCGCCGTTGCGGAACGCGATGAGCAGGGCCGCCCCGGCGATGAGCATGAGGCCGATGGCGATCTCGCCCACCGGCAGGCTGCGGCCCGGCTGGTTCAGCCGCGGCGCGAGGCGGCTGAGCGCCGGGGGCCGCGCCTCGGCGGCGACGAGCGACGGGTCGCCGACCGGGACGGTCACCCAGAACCACAGGTACAGCAGCAGCCCGATGCCGCCGACGGCCGTCAGCAGCGCGAAGGCCAGCCGCACCACGCCCACGGGCAGGCGCAGGTGCAGGGACAGGCCGCGGCAGACTCCGCCGACGACGCGTCCCTGCGGCGGGCGCCGCAGCGGCAGGCGTGGTTCCACGCAGAGGATCGTGGCACGTCCGGAACCCGGCGGAGGTCTCCCCCGGCCCCAATCAGGTGCGGTTCAGGGTGCGGCGGCGATGCCGCTCAGGGCCCGACGGCGACGCTTTCAGGGTCCGCTCAGGGCAGGGCCCCGATGTGGCCGGGCGTCCCGCACCGGCAGGCTCTGTGCCATGGACGAGACCCCTGCCCCGCAGTCGGACCCGACGGCGCCCGGCACCACCCCGCCGGGAAGCACCCCGCCCGGTGGCGCCGCACCCGGCGCCGCCACGCCCGGCTTCGACCCCACCGCCGCGCCGCAGGCCGGCTACGCACCCCCGCGCACCGGCGCCGACGGCTTCTTCGACAGCGTGCGGCGCACCGGCCTCGTGCGGTCGGACGAGCGGTGGATCGGCGGCGTCGCGGGCGGCCTCGCCCAGCGCCTCGGCATCGACCCGCTGATCATGCGCGGGCTCTTCGGCGTCGGCGCCCTGCTGGGCGGCATCGGTCTCGTGCTCTACGGCATCGGTTGGCTGCTCCTGCCGGAGCAGCGTGACGGCCGGATCCACATCCAGCAGCTGTTCCGCGGCGACTTCGACGCCGCCGTCATCGGCGGCTTCGCGGCGATCCTCATCGGCTTCGGCGCCCCCGACGCGTGGGGCCTGCCCTGGTGGGGCCGTCGCGACGGCGGCTGGATCGGTGGCCTCATCGGCCTCGCGGCCGTGGTCGTGGTGATCGTCCTCGTCGTGTCGAACCTCAGCGGCCGCAACGGCGGCGGCGGTGGTCCGACGACGTCCCTGCCCCGCACACCCCCGCCCTTCGGCGCGCCGGTGCCGCCCTACGGGCCGATGCCCGCCCCGCAGCCCTACGGCCCCGCTGCTGCGC
>JAEZZV010000171.1 GCA_023418375.1 Actinomycetes bacterium
GACGGCACCACCACCTGGCGCGACATCAACGGCACCGCCACCACAACCACCACCAGCACCCCTATCACCATCGAAGAACGCACCTCCCACCTCGTCGCCACCCACTGCCACACCCGACCGAAACCCACCGACTGCTGAGCGGCTGCCGACCCCACGAACGCGCGGGGGTGCTCGCCGCGCTCGCCCGGGCGGCCGCCACACACATCAAGTCAGCTCGCGCGCGGACGCCCTCTCCTGCTCCGACGCGAACCGCACGCGCGCGCCTGCGCGGGCGCCTGGGCGGCGAGTGCGCGCGCCGCCACCTCGCAAGCACCTCGCAGGCACCGAGCCGTCCACACCGTCGACGCGCACCACGGTCGTCCACAGATGCGTCGTACCCCGCCCATGGCCCGGCCCGGAACCGTGAGGCTCGGGGCATGCCGAGACCTCCCCTCCGCGCCCGGCGGACCGCCGCCGCAGCCGCGCTGCTCACCGCGATCATGACCACCTTGCTCGCGTGCGCCGGGCCTTCCCCGTCGCCAGTCGGTGCTGCGCCGTCCGCGGCCCCGGTGACCGAGACGACGACACCGACCACCCCACCGAGCCCGGCCGCGACCCCGACGTCCCTCGCGGTGAGCGAGGAGCCGGACGTGCAGGCAGCCGAAGCTGCAGGCGCTGAGTACTTCGACGTGTTCGCGACGGCCCTCAACGACGGCGACAGCACGGAGCTGCGCCGCTGGGCGGGGCCGGGCTGCGGGTGGTGCGAGAGCATCGCGCAGCAGGTCGACGCCCTCGTGCCGACCGACGGCTCCGCGGGGGCGGAGGCTGCGGCGATGGTCCGCCACAGGTTCGACGCCATCACGACACGTGGCGGGCGCGAGGCGCCCGGTGAGTACGTCGTCGAGGTCGGCGCGGACCATGTCGTGACCACGACCTGGGAGGAGGCCCCCGAGATGTGGCAGATGCACATCGGGGCTCCGGAACGCCTCGTCCTGGCGCTGGCGCTCACGCAGCGCGACGACGGCTGGCAGGTCGACGGGGTGCGAGTGGTCGAGGGTGGTTGAGGCGCGAGGCCGCGCCGTCGTCGCGCACCTGACCCACCGGCGGCCCAGCCGACCCAGCAGATCCGACTCAACCGGACGCCCCGAGGTGCCGATGCAGCGGCATGCCTGCCGACCGCGCACCCTCGGACCGGCACCCCGCGTTCGCCGACCGCACTCCGCCGCCAGCTCGAGATCCACGGACGACCCCGGCACGGCACCCACGCAGCCGGCGACGCTCGGCCAGCCCCGCCCGCGCCCTCACCGCGTTGGCGACGGTGCTCGTCGTCGCGTGGATCAGCCTCGGACGCCCCACCACCGTGGACGCGCTGACGGCTGCGCTCCCCTGGCAGCACGGCACCACCACCCCACGGACACCGGACGCTGCATCGGCACCGGTCGACACGACCGACCTCACCACCCCACCACCCGACGTCGAGGGCCCGTTCCCCGTGGTCCGCGTCGTCGACGGCGACACGCTCATCGTGGCGCGGCCCGACCGCGAGACGCGGGTACGGCTCATCGGCATCGACACCCCGGAGTCCGTGGCACCCGACCGGCCCGTCGAGTGCTTCGGACCCGAGGCGTCGGCGCGCACCACCGAGCTGCTGGCCGGGCAGACCGTCACGCTGCGCGGCGACCCGACGCAGGACAGTGTCGACCAGTACGGGCGCGAGCTCGACTACGTCTGGCTGCCCGACGGCCGGTTGCTCAACCACGTACTGGTCGCCGAAGGCTTCGCGGTGGAGCACACCTACGCGGCGCCGTACGCGTACCAGCAGCACCTGCGCGACGCTCAGCAGCAGGCGCAGGACGCCGGCGCGGGCCTGTGGTCAGCGGCCACCTGCGGCGGCGTCACCGGCTGACGGCACCGGGCCGGCCTCCGCACCAGGCGCACCCGGCGCACCTAGAGCACCCGGCGCACCTGGAGCACCCGGCGCACCTGGAGCACCCGGCGCACCTGGAGCACCCGGCGCACCCGGCGCACCCGGCCCCAGCAGCCGGTGCGCGAGCATCGTGGACCCGGCGATCGCGGCGGGCATGGTCGCGACCGCCCCGCCGGGCACGAGGAAGCACAGCTGCGTCGCAACGCCGAACCCGAGCGCGACCTTGCGCTGCGCACGCAACAACCGGTTGCGCTCGGCGCGCGACAGTCCGCGGGCGACGAGCGCACGCGACGTGAGCTCGTGCGCGAGCACCCACCCGGTGAGCAGCACGCCCGCGACCCAGCCGGCGACGGTCCCGACCACGGGCACCAGGCCGAGCGCACCGGCCAGCACGGCGACGACGAGCCCCCGCGCCATGAGCGCGAACCCGTCGACGGCACCCCGCCAGAACCCGGTGTCACCGGTGGGCACCGCACCGGTCCGGTCCAGCTCGACCGCGCGCCAGATCCGGTCGTAGAACGGCTCGCCGACCGTCAGCGTCAACGCCGTGAACGTCACGACGACGAGCACGACCGCAGCCGCGAGCACCACGGCCTGCGCAACCAGCTCGGCGACCCGCTCCCAGAACGGCGTCCAGTCGTCGGCGAACGGCGTCGCCCAGTCGCCGATCCGTCCGAGGTTGAGCACCAGCACGACGATCGCGGCGAGCATCACGACACCGACGACCACCGCGGGCACCAGCCCCAGCGCCATCGTCGACGGCCGTCGCCGCCAGAACCCCCACCCGTGCAGGAGCAGCCGGGCACCGTCGAGGAAGTCACTCATCGTGGCGGCAGCGTACGACGACCGCCGGCACCCGTCTCGACCAGCACACGGAACCTGCGTCCACGCCGTCATCCGTCGCACCCCGACCCGGCGACGCACGACCGATCACGACCTCGCCCCCGGCCGCCGTGACCGACACCGCCCTCGGTCGCGGCCGGAACTCGCAGCAGGCGTCCGACCGCGGGTCACGTACGGCGAGTCGCGGGCTTGCGACTCGGCGAGCCGGACCACCCGTCCGCCTCAGGGGGTCGGGTCGTCGCCCGTGGGGTCGGACGGGTAGACGCGTCGCGTCCC
>JAEZZV010000166.1 GCA_023418375.1 Actinomycetes bacterium
ACGCTGCCCTCCTCGGCGTACGTGAACCCGGCGTCCTGCGCGACGACGGCGCGCAGGACGGCGACGTCGGCGCGCAGCTCGCGGGCCGCGTCGTCGGGCACCCCGAGCGCGCCCAGGTCCGCGCGCCGTGTGCCGAGCTGCAGCGGCTCCGGTCCCGTCCAGAGGCGGCGCTCGTTGAGCCGGGCGACGGACGCCCCGCCCGCGGTGCGCAGCACGACGAGCTCGGCGACCTGCCCCTTGCGCAGCACGTCCACGAGGTCGGGCAGCGAGGTCACGGCTCCCGCGCCGCGGCCGAGGGCCTCGCGCAGCCGGTCGACGACCCCCTCGCGGCGGCGTGCCCGGTACGCCTCGAGCACGTCGTCCAGGTGCTGGGCGAAGACGTCCTCCTTGACGCCGTCGGCGCGCGACCCGCCGGGGACCTCCGCCAGCAGCTCGGCGGCCTGATGCCCGACGGCGGCCCGCACCAGCGGGAGCGCCCGCACGTCGCCGGTGATGAGCACGAGCTCGGGCCGGTGCTCGGCGACGACCCGGTCGAGCTCGGCGGCCACAGCCTCCGCATTGCGCTCCCAGGAGTCCTGCACGCGCGCCTGGAACCGCCGGTGGGACCAGCCCCCGCCCCCGAACTTGTGCAGCACGTCGTGTCCGCCCTCCACGTGCTCCACCCGGCCCGCGTCGCCGTCCTCCCCGCGGGCGTCGGGCGGGTGGACGCCGGGCCAGCGCAGGTCCGCGCCGAGGCGGTCGACCTCGACGAGCAGGTAGCGCACCGCCTCGTCGAGCGCCGCGACGGCCGGGACCAACGAGGGGGCGCCGTCGTGGAACGCCTCGTCACGGGCCGGCGGCTCGGCGAGCACCTGGTCCCAGAGCACGCGTCCCCGAGCGGCGACGACGTACCGTCCGTGCGGCCCGGCGATGTGCGTCGGCCGCAGGACCACGTCCTCGATCGCCGTGACGGTCTCGGCAGGCGCCCCGGCCTGCTCGAGGCTCCGTCGCATCCCGCTCCACCTGCTGCGCACCTCTCGGTCACCGCTCGACTCGTCACCCCGGGTGACGTCGAGGCAGACGGTCGTCAGCGGACCGTCGTGGTGGAGCAGGGGCTTGAGGGAGTCGAGCTTCATCGCGCACCTTCCGTCACCGGAGGCCGGTCGAGCCGGCACCTGTCCGGTTCCACCCTGGTCCAGCGGTCGCGCGGGCGCCACCCCTGCCGGGGGCCCCGTCGAAGGTCAGGCGGACTTCTCCCGCGGGGTCCGCTTCGGCGTGGCCTCGCGCGGCACGATCGTGGGGTTGACGTTCTCGAGGACCACCTCGCGCGTGATGACGACGCGCTCGACGTCGTCCCGGCTCGGCACCTCGAACATCACCTGCTGCAGCACCTCTTCGAGGATCGCCCGCAGCCCGCGGGCGCCGGTACCGCGCAGGAGGGCCTGGTCGGCGACGGCGGCGACGGCGTCGGGTGTGAACTCGAGCTCGACACCGTCGATCTCGAACATGCGCTGGTACTGCTTCACGAGCGCGTTGCGGGGCTCGGTCAGGATCCGCACGAGAGCGCTGCGGTCGAGCGGGTTCACCGTGGTGATGACCGGGACGCGCCCGATGAACTCGGGGATCAGCCCGTACTTGAGCAGGTCCTCCGGCATGACGTCGCCGAACACGTCGGTGTCGTCCGGGGAGTGCAGGGGTGCGCCGAAGCCGATGCCCTTGCGCCCCGAGCGGGCCGTGATGATGTCGTCCAGGCCGGCGAAGGCTCCCGCCACGATGAACAGCACGTTCGTCGTGTCGATCTGGATGAACTCCTGGTGCGGGTGCTTGCGGCCGCCCTGGGGCGGGACCGACGCCGTCGTGCCCTCGAGGATCTTCAGCAGCGCCTGCTGGACGCCCTCGCCGGAGACGTCGCGGGTGATCGACGGGTTCTCGGCCTTCCGGGCGATCTTGTCGATCTCGTCGATGTAGATGATGCCGGTCTCGGCCTTCTTGACGTCGTAGTCGGCGGCCTGGATGAGCTTGAGGAGGATGTTCTCGACGTCCTCGCCGACGTAGCCGGCCTCGGTCAGGGCCGTGGCGTCGGCGATGGCGAACGGCACGTTGAGCATCCGGGCGAGCGTCTGCGCCAGGTACGTCTTGCCGCAGCCGGTCGGTCCGATGAGCAGGATGTTCGACTTCGCGAGCTCGACGTCCTCGGCGTCGGGCCGCGGGCCCTCGCCGGCGCGGATGCGCTTGTAGTGGTTGTAGACCGCGACCGCGAGCGAGCGCTTGGCGGAGTCCTGGCCGATGACGTACTGCTCGAGGAACTCGAAGATCTCGCGCGGCTTGGGCAGCGAGACCATGCCGACCTCGGCGGCCTCCGCGAGCTCCTCCTCGAGGATCTCGTTGCACAGGTCGATGCACTCGTCGCAGATGTAGACGCCCGGCCCGGCGATGAGCTTCTTGACCTGCTTCTGGCTCTTCCCGCAGAAGGAGCACTTGAGCAGGTCGGCGCCGTCACCGATACGTGCCACCTGGTCGCTCCTCCCTGTGGCGCCACCTCCGGCGCCCCATCAGTCCATTGCACACCACCCCGGCCGCGGTGTCAGCCGCCACGCTGTCCCCGGCGTGTCTTCACCCTCGGGCGGGCAGCCCGTCGTCGCGGCGACGGGTGGCCTGCCCACTCCATCGGCGCGTGACGCCCCGGGTTGAGCATCGGGGCATCACGCGGTGGGCGCGACGGGTCACGCGGTCGGGACGACGACGCCCTTGCGGCTCGCCAGCACCTGGTCCACGAGGCCGTAGTCCTTGGCCTGGTCAGCGGTGAGGATCTTGTCGCGCTCGATGTCCGCGCGAACCTGGTCGACGGTCTGGCCGCTGTGGTGGGCGATCGTCTCCTCGAGCCACTCCCGCATGCGGATGAGCTCCGCGGCGTGGATCTCGATGTCCGAGGCCTGCGCGTAGCCGCCGCCCTCGATCGCCGGCTGGTGGATGAGCACCCGGGCGTTCGGCAGGGCGAGGCGCTTGCCCGGCGCGCCGGCGGCGAGCAGCACGGCTGCGGCCGAGGCGGCCTGACCGAGGCACACCGTCTGGATCTGCGGCTTGATGTACTGCATCGTGTCGTAGATCGCCGTGAGCGCCGTGAACGAGCCGCCCGGGGAGTTGATGTACAGGGTGATGTCGCGGTCGGGGTCCTGGCTCTCGAGGACGAGGAGCTGGGCCATGATGTCGTCCGCCGAGGCGTCGTCCACCTGGACACCGAGGAAGATGATCCGGTCCTCGAAGAGCTTGGTGTACGGGTCCTGCCGCTTGAAGCCGTAGGCGGTGCGCTCCTCGAACTGCGGCAGCACGTAGCGCGACGAGGGGGCGCCGTACGGGAGGCCGGTGCCGCCGGGGCGGACCACGCCCTCGGGGGTGAACGGGTACTGGATGCTCACGGGTGCTCCTAGCTCAGACGGGTCGCGGGTCGGTTCGGGCGCTGCGGTCGGGACGGGTCAGGACCCGGTGGTCCCGCCGCCGCCGCTCACCGAGCCGGCGTGGGTGACGACGTGGTCGACGAATCCGTACTCCTTGGCCTCGTCGGCGGTGAACCACCGGTCGCGGTCGGAGTCCGCGGTGATCTCCTCGACGCTCTTGCCCGTCTGCTCGGCCGTCAGCTCGGCGAGCACGCGCTTCATGTGCAGGATGAGCTGGGCGTTGATCCGCACGTCCGTGGCGGTGCCGCCGATGCCGCCCGAGGGCTGGTGCATCATCACGCGGGCGTGCGGGGTCGCGTAGCGCTTGCCCTTCGCGCCCGAGGACAGCAGGAACTGACCCATGGAGGCGGCCATGCCGACGGCGACGGTCGCGACATCGGGCTGGATGTACTGCATGGTGTCGTAGATCGCCATGCCCGCGGTGATCGAGCCGCCGGGCGAGTTGATGTACAGGTAGATGTCCTTGTCGGGGTCCTCGGCCGCGAGCAGCATCATCTGCGCGCAGATGGCGTTCGCGTTCTCGTCCCGGACCTCGGAGCCGAGCCAGATGATCCGCTCGCGCAGCAGCCGGTTGTAGATGTGGTCCTGCAGGCCGAGGTTCGGACCGTCACCGCGCGCCGCCTGCGGCATGACACTCTCGTTCACGACTCTCCCTCACCTCGTCGGTACCGGCGGGTGGACCGGATCCCACCGCCGCACCGACCCTAACGCCCGGCCGGTGGCCGAACCGTCCCCGGACGGGGCCTTTTCGCTGACGGCGCACGGGCGCCGACGGCGGTGGCGTCGCCCCCGCTCGCGCTCACGGGCCGAGACACGGACGGGGGCGCCCCCGCCGGGGGGCCGCCCGGCGGGG
>JAEZZV010000318.1 GCA_023418375.1 Actinomycetes bacterium
CGCCGAGGGCGGGCGCGCGGCAGGCGGGCGCGAGGCGACGTCAGGCGGACGCCCGGGCGACGCCGACGGGAGCCCGCACGGCGGTCACCCGCGGGGCGTTCGCCCGTCCCGGTCGCCCGGTGACACGATGTGCCCATGAAGGGTCGTGTCCTGGTGGTCGACGACGACGTCGCCCTCGCCGAGATGATCGGCATCGTCCTGAAGTCCGAGGGCTTCGAGCCGCTGTTCTGCGCCCACGGCGACGAGGCGCTCGAGGCGTTCCGCACGGGCCAGCCGGACCTCGTCCTGCTGGACCTCATGCTCCCGGGCAAGGACGGCAACGAGATCTGCCGGCTCATCCGGGCGGAGTCGGGCGTGCCGATCGTCATGCTCACCGCCAAGAGCGACACCGTCGACGTCGTCCTGGGCCTGGAGTCCGGGGCCGACGACTACATCTCCAAGCCGTTCAAGCCGAAGGAGCTCATCGCGCGCGTCCGCGCCCGGCTGCGCCGGACCGACGAACCGAGCCCCGAGCACCTGACGATCGGCGACCTCGAGATCGACGTCACCGGTCACCGCGTCTCCCGCGACGGCGTCACGATCCCGCTCACCCCGCTCGAGTTCGACCTGCTGGTCGCTCTCGCCCGCAAGCCGTGGCAGGTCTTCACGCGCGAGGTCCTGCTCGAGCGCGTGTGGGGCTACCGGCACGCCGCCGACACCCGGCTCGTCAACGTCCACGTGCAGCGGCTGCGCTCCAAGGTCGAGCACGACCCCGAGGACCCGAAGATCGTCGTCACCGTGCGCGGCGTCGGGTACAAGGCGGGCACCGGGGCACCGTGAGCGCCCGCGTGCCCTCCCGACCTCTGCGGGCCGCACGGGTCGTCCGGCGCGGCTGGGGCTGGGTGGGCCTGATCGTGCGTGGGGTCGTCAGCCGTTGGCGCGGCTCGCTCCAGCTCCGGGTCATCAGCTCGGCTCTCGTCGTCGGCATCGGTGCCCTGGGTGCGCTCGGCTGGTTCCTGTCCGACCGCATCGCGTCCGGGCTGTACGACGACCGCCGCGAACAGCTGCTCGCGGACTCCGCGGCGTCGACCCAGCAGGCCCAGCTGCGGTTCTCGGGGTCGGCCGCGGACCGGTCGACGGGGGAGGACATCGAGCCCCTTCTCGTCGAGGTCATCGGGCGGCTCCAGGTCGGCGGAACGGGCGAGCGGCGCGAGGTCTTCCTGCTCCGCTCGCCGGGCCAGAACACCCGCGTGATCGCGAACGACCAGGTCACCGACCCCGCCCTCGTCGATCTCATCCCCGCCCAGCTTCGCGAGCAGGTCCGGGAGTCCACGGTGCAGCTGTGGATGCCCGTCGGGATCCCGGCCGCCGAGACCCCGGCCGGCCTCCTGGGTCTCGGCACCGCCGACGGCGCCGGCCCTGTGGTGCCGGGCATCCTCGTCGGTTCGACCGTCACGGTCCCGACCGCCGGCGACTACGAGCTGTACTACCTGTACGACCTGTCGCCGGAGCAGCAGACCCTGGCCTTCCTGCAGCGGGTGCTCCTGCTCGGCGCCGTCGCCCTCGTGATCCTGCTGGTGGCCCTGACCTGGCTGGTGACCCGCCAGGCGGTGCTGCCGGTCCGCGCGGCGGCACGGGTCGCCGAGCGCCTCGCCGACGGACTGCTGTCCGAGCGGATGACCGTCCGCGGCGTGGACGAGATGGCGACCCTGGCGCGCTCCTTCAACGAGATGGCCGAGAGTCTCCAGACGCAGATCCACCGGATGGAGGACCTGTCCCGCCTGCAGCGCCGCTTCGTCTCGGACGTGTCGCACGAGCTGCGCACGCCCCTGACGACGGTCCGCATCGCGGCGGAGGTGCTGCACGCGGCGCGGGAGGACCTGAACCCGGCCGCTGCCCGGTCCGCGGAGCTCCTGCGCACCCAGCTCGACCGGTTCGAGGCCCTGCTCGCCGACCTGCTCGAGATGAGCCGGTTCGATGCCGGCGCGGCGATGCTCGACGCCGAGCGCCGTGACGTCCGGGACGTCGTCGTGGCGGCCGTCGACCAGGCCGCCGCGCTCGCTTCCCGGCGGGGCGTCTGGCTGGACGCGGACCTGCCGGACGAGCCCGTGGTCGCCGACGTCGACCCCCGCCGCGTCGAGCGCATCCTGCGCAACCTCCTGGTCAACGCGATCGAGCACGCGGAGGGCAATCCGGTGGAGGTGCGGCTCGCAGCCGACGCGCGCGTGCTCGCCATCCGCGTGCGCGACCACGGCATCGGCATGACCCCCGAGGAGGCCGAGCACGTCTTCGACAGGTTCTGGCGGGCTGACCCGGCGCGGGCGCGGACGACGGGCGGCACGGGCCTCGGGCTCGCGATCTCCCAGGAGGACGCCCACCTGCACGGCGGTCGGCTCGAGGTGTGGGCGCGGCCCGGTGGCGGAGCGTCGTTCCGGCTGACGCTGCCTCGGCGCGCGGGCATCGTCCCCGAGGGCTCGCCGCTCCCGCTCGAGCCCGAGGAGAGCGCGCAGACGCCGCCGACGGTCGCCCTCGCCGGGCCGGGCGGCGCCGACCCGGCCGCCGTCCCCGACTTCGACGAGATGGGGGCCTGATGGTCCGCACACCGAGCCGTACCCGGGCCGCCGGTGCCGGGGTCGGGCTGGTCGCTGTCCTGGTGGCGCTCGCCGGCTGCGTGGGCATCCCCACGTCGGGCCCGATCGCGACGGGCAGCCCGGCGCCCGACGACGAGGACCTGCCCATCCCGCTCGCAGCACTGCCACAGCGGGACGACACCCCGGAGGGCATCGTCACCGGCTTCTTCAACGCGGCCCGGGCCGGGGTGTTCGATGACTTCGGCGTCGCCCGCGAGTTCCTCACCCGCACCGCCGACGGGAGCTGGGATCCCTGGGAGCGGCTTCTCGTGACGGCGAGCGACCCGGAGCTGTCGCTGGAGGGTGACACGGTCGTCGCCGTCGTCGAGCTGGCCGGAAGCGTCGACCGGGCGGGTGTCTTCGAGGAGGCCCCACCGGATTCGGAGGTGACGCTGTCCTTCGGCATGGAGCGCAACCTCGCCACCAACCAGTGGCGCATCGCGGACCTGCCCTCCGGCATCGTCATCCGGGACTCGGCGTTCGACGCCTCGTTCTCGCCCGTGCCTGTCTACTTCGCGACACCCGACTGGCAGCTGGGCGTGCCGGAGCTCCGCTGGCTGCCCAAGCAGACCCTGCTGCGCGAGACGGTGCGGGCGGTCTTCGCGGGTCCGTCGCCGTGGCTCGCCGACGGTGTCGCGACGGCGGCTCCGGCACTCGGTTCGCAGGTCGAGGTCGGGGACCAGGGTGCCGACGGCAAGGTGACGATCGACCTGCCGGCCGAGGTGTACCAGGAGAGCTGGGCGGGTGAGCGGCGCGGCCGTCTCCAGGCCCAGCTCGAGGCCACGCTCATCAGCGGACGGCTGCGCGGCGTCGTCTCGTCCGTCTCGCTGACGGTGGCCAGCCCGAACGGCCCTCAGCCGTTCAACCTGCAGGCGGACGACGAGGTGCCGAGCCTCGTCATCGACCCGCCGCCGCGGTCCGGGCCGTTCGCCATCGTCGACGGCGTCGTCGCAGAGATCGGCGGCGACGCGCCCGAACCGGTCGCCGACCTCGCGCCGCTGACCGGGCTCGCCGCGCCCAACCATCCCGCGACGAACGCGGACGGCACGGTCTGGGTGCTCCTGGACGGGACGACGCGCCTGGTGCTCCTGCCGAGCGGCTCCGGGGAACCGGAAGAGCTCTGGGTGGGCCAGGACCTCCTCCCACCGTCGGTCGACAGGTTCGGGTGGATCTGGACGGGGGAGCGGTTCTCCGACGGCACGCTCGTCGCGATCGCTCCCGACGGCACGCAGGTCCCGGTAGCCGCGCCGCTGCTGGCCGACCGTCAGGTGCGCTCGATGCGGGTCTCCCGGGACGGTGCCCGGATCGCCATCGCGTCGGAGGACGCCGACGGGCGCACGAGCATCCAGGTCGCCTCCATCGTCCGCGCGACGGACGAGAGCGCCGAGCCGCGTGCGCTGGGCGACGGTGCCCTCACCGTGGGGGCGTCGCTGACCAAGGTCACCGAGCTCGCCTGGTCCACGGAGCAGACCCTCGCCGTCCTGGGCGTGGGCGCCGGCTCGGAGCAGCAGGCCTTGCACCAGGTGACGGTCGGCGGCCGGACGGTTCTCCTCCAGGTCGTCGCCGAGCGCACCGTCGGCCTGGCGGCGGCCCGGGGAAGCGAGGGCATCTACGTGGTCGACGCCGACGGCGTGCTGCGCCTGCTCCGCGGGTCGAGCTGGGTGGAGGTCACCACCGGCGTGACCGATCCCGTCTTCCCCGGCTGAGGCCTGTGCACGACGCGCCGCGGAGGCCGGTGTGACGGCAGGCTGTCGACGGTGGACGTGGCCCGGGTCGTGCGCGCCGCCGCGGGGGCGGCTCGCGACGTCGGGCGGCTCGTGCTGCCGGTGGAGTGCCCGGGCTGCGGGCGTCTGGACGAGCCGCTCTGCGGGGACTGCGCCGGGCTGCTCGTGGGCCCTCCGGTCCGCTGCGAGGCGGCCGTCCCGCGGCTCGACCGTGTCGACCGGGCAGGTCCGCCGCCGGTCTGGGCGGTGGTGGCGTATGCCGGACCGGTCCGCGGGCTCGTCGTGGCGTGGAAGGACCGTGGGCGGGCGGACCTGACGCGGCCGCTGGTCGCGGCGCTGGCGCGCGCGGGCGGGGACCTCGCCCCGGCGCTGCGCGAGGT
>JAEZZV010000327.1 GCA_023418375.1 Actinomycetes bacterium
GGCTGCGGGTGCGGGCCCGCGACCGGCGCGCGCGGCCCTGAGGGCCGGCCCGGCGGGCGGCATACTCCTGCCATGCCCCCTGCCGTACCTGTTGCCCCACCCGTCGCCCCGTCCGCTGCGCGGCACGTCGCCCGGCGCCCTGCCGCCACCGCCGCCCTGGCCCCTGCTGCGCGTCCAGTCGTCACGGGGGCGACCGCGTGATCGAGATCCTGAGTGCGGCGGAGCTGGACCGCGCCCGCGTCACCGGTGCCCTGGTGGGGGACATCCTCCACACGATCCGGTCGCGGACGGCTGTCGGGACGAACCTGCTCGAGATCGACGCCTGGACCCGAGCGATGATCCAGGCCGCAGGGGCGCAGTCGTGCTACGTGGACTACGCGCCGTCGTTCGGGCGCGGACCGTTCGGGCGCTACATCTGCACGTCCGTGAACGACGCGGTGCTGCACGGGATGCCCCACGACCGCGTCCTGGCGGACGGCGACCTGCTCACCCTCGACCTGGCCGTCGCCAAGGACGGCTACGCGGCGGACGCGGCGATCAGCTTCGTGGTCGGAACGCCGGACCCGACGAGCACCGCGCTCATCGAGGCGACGCAGCATGCACTGGCGGCCGGGATCGCGGCCGCACAGCCCGGCGCGCGGGTGGGCGACCTCTCGCACGCCATCGGCGCCGTCCTGCGCGCCGCCGGGTACCGGATCAACACCCAGTTCGGCGGCCACGGCATCGGTTCGACGATGCACCAGGACCCGCACGTCTCCAACGACGGCCGCCCGGGCCGGGGCTACCGGCTCCGCCCGGGGCTCCTGCTGGCCCTGGAGCCGTGGGTGATGGCCGACACGGCGACCCTGGTGACCGACGCGGACGGCTGGACGCTGCGCAGTGCCACGGGCTGCCGCACCGCCCACACCGAGCACACGATCGCGATCACCGCCAACGGGGCCGAGATCCTCACCGTGCCGCGGGCCACGGCCGGCTGACCAGCCCGGGACGACGACGGCGGGCGCCCCCGAGGGGACGCCCGCCGCCTGAGTCGACTACGCGAGTCGGGACGGACTCAGAAGTCCATGCCGCCCATGCCGCCGTCGCCCGCACCGGCAGCGCCGGCGTTCTTCTCGGGCTTGTCGGCGACCACGGCCTCCGTGGTCAGGAAGAGCGCGGCGATGGACGCCGCGTTCTGCAGCGCGGAGCGCGTGACCTTCACCGGGTCGGCGACGCCGGCCGCGAGCAGGTCCTGGTACTCGCCGGTCGCGGCGTTGAGGCCCTGGCCGAGCGGGAGGTTGCGGACCTTCTCCACCACGACGCCGCCCTCGAGGCCGGCGTTGACCGCGATCTGCTTGAGCGGAGCCTCGATGGCGGCCTGCACGATGCGCGCACCGGTCGCCTCCTCGCCCTCCAGCTCGAGCTTGGCGAACGCGTCCTTGCCCGCCTGGAT
The DNA here is from genome assembly GCA_023418375.1 of Actinomycetes bacterium. Lineage (GTDB taxonomy): Bacteria > Actinomycetota > Actinomycetes > Actinomycetales > Cellulomonadaceae > Actinotalea. The sequence continues at coordinate 1,433 of JAEZZV010000327.1, forward strand.
GAGCGCGACGCCACCACCGGCGACGATGCCCTCCTCGACCGCGGCCTTGGCGTTGCGCACCGCGTCCTCGATGCGGTGCTTGCGCTCCTTCAGCTCGACCTCGGTCGCCGCGCCGGCCTTGATGACGGCGACGCCGCCGGCCAGCTTGGCGAGGCGCTCCTGGAGCTTCTCGCGGTCGTAGTCCGAGTCGGTGTTCTCGATCTCGGCGCGGATCTGCGCGACGCGACCGGCGATCTGGTCGGTGTCGCCCTGACCCTCAACGATGGTCGTCTCGTCCTTGGTGACGACGACCTTGCGGGCCTGGCCGAGCAGCTCGAGGCCGGCGTTCTCCAGCTTGAGGCCGACGGTCTCGGAGATGACCTGACCGCCCGTGAGGATGGCCATGTCCTGCAGCATCGCCTTGCGGCGGTCGCCGAAGCCCGGGGCCTTGACGGCGACGGACTTGAAGGTGCCGCGGATCTTGTTGACGACGAGCGTGGCCAGGGCCTCGCCCTCGACGTCCTCAGCGATGACGAGGAGCGGCTTGCCGGCCTGGATGACCTTCTCCAGCAGCGGCAGCATGTCCTTGACGTTGGAGATCTTGGACTCGACGAGCAGCACGTAGGCGTCCTCGAGGACGGCCTCCTGGCGCTCCGGGTCGGTGACGAAGTACGCCGACAGGAAGCCCTTGTCGAAGCGCATGCCCTCGGTCAGCTCGAGCTCGAGGCCCAGCGCGCTGGACTCCTCGACGGTGATGACACCCTCGTTGCCGACCTTGTCCATCGCCTCGGCGATGAGCTCGCCGATCGCGACGTCGGCGGCGGAGATGGCGGCCGTGGCGGCGATCTCCTCCTTGGTCTCGACGTCCTTCGCGTTCGCCAGCAGGGCGGCGGTGACGGCCTCGACGGCCTTCTCGATGCCGCGCTTGAGGGCGATCGGGTTGGCGCCGGCCGCGACGTTGCGCAGGCCCTCGCGCACGAGCGCCTGGGCCAGGACGGTGGCGGTGGTCGTGCCGTCACCCGCGACGTCGTCGGTCTTCTTGGCGACCTCCTTGACCAGCTCGGCGCCGATCTTCTCGAACGGGTCCTCGAGCTCGATCTCCTTGGCGATCGAGACGCCGTCGTTCGTGATGGTGGGGGCGCCCCACTTCTTCTCCAGGACGACGTTGCGGCCCTTGGGGCCGAGCGTGACCTTGACGGCATCGGCGAGGGCGTTCATGCCCCGCTCCATGCCGCGACGGGCCTCCTCGTCGAAGGCGATGATCTTGGCCATGCGGATGGATCCTCCGGTCGTGGCGGATGTGTCGGCCGAGGTGCCCGCGACGGACGGACCGGGGCTGCGGCGCTCATGTCCCGCCGCGCTCCGGACCTCACCGTCGGCCGGTCGTGCTGTCACTCTCGCACTGAGAGTGCTAAGGCGATTATTGGCACTCGGACCCCGTGAGTGCAAGACAGCCGCCGCCCTCCGGGGAGAGCGGCGGCCGTGTGCCGTGCGGTGCGCCTCGGCGCCTCAGGTGGCCTGGTAGTCCGCCGCGAGGACGACGACGATGCCCTCGGGCGCCTCCGTCGCGGACTCGACGACCTGGGCGATGCCGAGCGTCGTCGCGACCGTCTGCGCCGTCGTGACGTCGTCGGCGGTCGCGTAGTAGACGACCGACGCCGCGGGGCTGTCGCCCTCCCAGTTCAGCGCCGAGACGTCCGCGAACCCGGCGGCCTGGAGTCGCTCGGAGGCGTTCCCCGCGAGGCCCGAGCGGCTCGTCGCGTTGTAGACGTCGACGGGTCGCGCCTGGTTGAGGGCCGGGGGCGGCGGTGGCTCGGGGGTCTCGGTTGCCGTCTCGGTCGGTTCGACCGGGGCCGTCTCCTCGCCCGTCTCCTCGCCCGTCGGCTCGTCCGCCAGGGTGTCGTCGGTGGGCTCCTGCTGGGTCGCGCCGTCGTCGCCCGACGAGCCGAGGCCGTCCCAGTCCGACAGGATGGTCACGGCGCCGTAGGCGAGCGCGGGGAAGACGACGAGCACGACGACGAACGGCCACCAGCGGCTCCAGTGGGAGCGCGGTGCCCGGTGCACGCCCCGGGGTCCACCAGCACGGGCGGCGGCGTCGAACTCGTCAGGGGGGTACGGGTAGGAGCCGGGCTTCACGCCCGACAGGCTAGCGTGCGTGCGGCGGGCTCAGGCGTCGATGCCGAGGCGCCGCGCGGTGCGGGCCCGCTGGCGGGAGGTCCGCATGCGGCGGAGGCGCTTGATGAGCATCGGGTCGTACGCGAGGGCGGCCGGCGAGTCGATGAGGGCGTTGAGCACCTGGTAGTACCGGGTCGCGGACATGCCGAAGAGCTCGCGGATGGCTTGCTCCTTGGCGCCGGCGTACTTCCACCACTGACGCTCGAAGCCGATGATCTGCTGGTCCCGCTCCGACAGGCCGACCGCGGGCGAGACCACGGGGGCGAGCGTTGCGAGCGGGCTGTCCATCGGTCCTCCGGTGCTGACGAGCGGGTGCCCCCATGGTAGTCGGCTAATCACAGGCGTGTCATTAGCGGGTCGGGCGCTACCCTCCCGTCGTGCCCCGCCTGCCGCTGGACCAGCTCATGGCGCCCGACTGGGCCGCCGCCCTGGCCCCCGTGGAGCCCCGCCTGCGGGCGATCGGCGATGCGCTTCGCGGGGAGGTCGCGGCGGGCCGCCGCTACCTGCCGGCGCCCGACGCCGTCCTGCGCGCCTTCGCGCGGCCGCTCGCCGATGTGCGCGTCCTCGTCATCGGGCAGGACCCGTACCCGACCCCCGGGCACCCGGTGGGGCTCGCGTTCTCGGTGGCCCCGCGCGTCCGCCCGCTCCCCCGCTCGCTGCAGAACATCTACCGCGAGCTCACCGACGACGTCGGCGGCCACCCCGGGCCGACCGGGGACCTGACGGGCTGGTCCGAGCAGGGGGTCCTCCTGCTCAACCGGGTGCTCACCGTCCGCGAGGGCAACCCCGGGTCGCACCGCCACCTCGGGTGGCAGGAGGTCACCGACCGCGCCGTCGCCGCCCTGGTCGAGCGCGGCGGCCCGCTGGTCGCCGTGCTGTGGGGCCGGGACGCGCAGCAGGTGGCGCCGGCACTGCGCGGCGTGCCCGTCGTCGCGAGCGCGCACCCGAGCCCGATGTCCGCCGACCGCGGCTTCTTCGGGTCGCGCCCGTTCTCGCGCGTCAACGCGCTGCTGGCCGACCAGGGTGCGGGGCCCGTGGACTGGCGCCGTCAGGCGCCCCCTCCGGCCCCGGGGGGGGGGGGCGCCCCCCCC
>JAEZZV010000203.1 GCA_023418375.1 Actinomycetes bacterium
GCGTCGACCACCAGGTGCACGAGGCCGTCGCCCACCGCGCGAGTCACGCGCTCGGGGGCCGGGCGGCCGCGCACCGCGGCAGTGAGGCGATCACGCCACGAGCCGACCCGCTCCTCCAGCGCCCGGAGCAGCTCGCCGGTCCCGACGAACTCCTGCCACCGGGCCAGGACCTCCCCGCGCAGCATGGTCCCGTCGCCCGTCGCGGTCGCCACCTCGCGGCCGGCGACCGCGTAGGCCGCCGTGACGGCCTCCCGCAGCCGCTCGGCGTGCCTGCGTTGCTCGTCCGCGGCTGCGGCCAGGTGGGGTACCACGGAGAGCAGATCCTCCGCGGCGCCCCGCACCGTCCGCTCGACGACGCCGTCCCGCGCCCCCACGTCACCGGCGACGGCGCGCAGCCACCCCCCGAGCTCGGCGGTCGCCGGGGAGGGCAGGAGTCCGCCGTCGACCCGCGTCTCCGGCACGACGACGACGTGGGCGTCCAGCCCGTGGTCGACCAGCATCCGACGCAGGTGCGCGGTCACGGCGTCGCGGGCACCGTGCTCGACGCGGTTGAGCACCAGGAGCACGACCGCCCGCCGTCGGGCGGCCTCGGCGAGGAGGTCCCAGGGGACGGCGTCGGCATAGCGTGCGGCCGTCGTCACGAACACCCAGAGGTCGGCGGCCCCGAGCAGCTCCTCGCCGAGGCGGCGGTTCGCCTCCACGACGGAGTCGATGTCGGGCGCATCGAGCAGCGCCAGGCCGCGCGGCACGTCGGTGTGCGGCACGAGGCGCAGGGCGCCGGCTCCCGCCGGCCCGACCGGTGCGGATGCCGATGCGCTACCCGTGACCCGGGCTAGACGAGGGAGGACCCGGTCGGACGTGAACCACGCGCCCTCGTCCGGGTGGTGCACCAGCACCGGCTCCCGCGTCGTGGGCCGGATGACCCCGCTCGGGCTGACCTCCTCGCGCAGCAGGCTGTTGACGAGGGTCGACTTGCCCGCACCGGTCGAGCCGCCGACCACGGCGAGCAGAGGCGCGCCGAGCTGGCGCACACGGGGCAGCAGGTGGTCGTCGAGCTGGTCGCGCATGCGACGGACGAGCGCCCTGTCGTCGGCGGCCCCTCGCGTCTCCAGCGGGAGCCGCAGGTCCGCCAGCGCCGTGCGCAGGTCGGTCAGGGCGGCGACGAGCCGCCGTCCGCCCTGCGCCGACAGCGTCACGTCGCCCCCTCGTGCGTCAGGCCGGGCTCGTCAGTCCCGGGTCAGCTTGCGGTACGTGACGCGGTGCGGCCGGGCCGCCTCGAGGCCGAGTCGGGCGATCTTGTTCTCCTCGTACGAGGCGAAGTTGCCCTCGAACCAGTACCAGGCCGCCGGGTCCTCCTCCGTACCCTCGTAGGCGAGGATGTGCGTCGCGACGCGGTCGAGGAACCACCGGTCGTGGGAGACGACGACCGCGCAGCCCGGGAACTCGAGCAAGGCGTTCTCGAGCGAGCCGAGGGTCTCGACGTCCAGGTCGTTCGTCGGCTCGTCGAGCAGCAGCACGTTGCCGCCCTGCTTGAGCGTCAGCGCCAGGTTGAGCCGGTTCCGCTCGCCGCCGGACAGCACGCCCGCGGGCTTCTGCTGGTCGGGGCCCTTGAAGCCGAACGACGCGACGTACGCGCGCGAGGGCATCTCGACGTTGCCGACCTTGATGAAGTCGAGCCCGTCGGAGACGACCTCCCACAGCGTCTTCTCGGGCGCGATGCCGCCGCGCGACTGGTCGACGTAGGACAGCGAGACGGTCTCGCCGACCTTCAGGTCGCCGGCGTCGAGCGGCTCCAGGCCGACGATCGTCTTGAACAGCGTCGTCTTGCCGACGCCGTTCGGGCCGATGACGCCGACGATGCCGTTGCGGGGCAGCGTGAAGGACAGGCCGTCGATGAGCACGCGGTCGTCGAAGCCCTTGCGCAGGTTCGTCGCTTCGATGACGACGTTGCCCAGACGGGGCCCCGGCGGGATCTGGATCTCCTCGAAGTCGAGCTTGCGCGTGCGCTCGGCCTCGGCCGCCATCTCCTCGTACCGCTCGAGGCGGGCCCTGGACTTGGTCTGGCGGCCCTTGGCCGACGACCGCACCCACTCGAGCTCGTCCTTGAGCCGCTTGGCGAGCTTCGCGTCCTTCTTGCCCTGGATCTCCAGGCGGGCCTGCTTCTTCTCCAGGTAGGTGGAGTAGTTGCCCTCGTACGGGTACAGCCGGCCGCGGTCGACCTCGGCGATCCACTGCGCGACGTTGTCGAGGAAGTACCGGTCGTGCGTGACGGCGATGACGGCGCCCTCGTACTTGGCGAGGTGCTGCTCGAGCCACTGCACGCTCTCGGCGTCGAGGTGGTTCGTGGGCTCGTCGAGCAGCAGGAGGTCCGGCTTCTCCAGGAGGAGCTTGCACAGCGCGACGCGGCGGCGCTCGCCACCGGACAGGACGGACACCTCGGCGTCGGGCGGCGGGCAGCGCAGCGCGTCCATCGCCTGCTCGAGCTGGGCGTCCAGGTCCCACGCGTTCGCGTGGTCGAGGGCTTCCTGGAGCTCCCCCATCTCGGCGAGCAACGCGTCGAAGTCCGCGTCGGGCTCCGCCATGAGGGCCGAGATCTCGTTGAACCGGTCGAGCTTGCCCTTGATCTCGGCGACGCCCTCCTCGACGTTGCCGAGGACCGTCTTCTCCTCGTTCAGCGGGGGCTCCTGGAGCAGGATGCCGACGGTGTAGCCCGGGGAGAGGCGTGCGTCGCCGTTCGACGGCTGGTCGAGGCCTGCCATGATCTTCAGGATCGTCGACTTGCCCGCACCGTTCGGGCCGACCATGCCGATCTTCGCGCCCGGGTAGAAGCTCATCGAGACGTCGTCGAGGATCAGCTTGTCCCCGTGCGCCTTGCGCGCCTTGTACATGGTGTAGATGAACTCGGCCACGTCTGTCGTCTGCTCCTGGGGTTCTCGGGCGGCGCAGCGGGCGCCGCGGGGCACCGGTCAGCCTACGGGGTCGCGGGCATGTCCTCCCGATCGACCGCTCGGCCGACCGCGGAGCACGCCCGGTCACCGCGGCCACCGGTGCCACCGCGCCACGTCCCGCCCTGCTCACCGACCGTAGGGGCGGGCGGGCCCTCTGCCCGCTAGGCGTCGGCCCCGAGCCCCGCCGCGACCTGGTCGGACAGCTCGTCCGACAGCTCGTCGAGGGCGGCGTCCACCTCCGCGTCGTCCAGCGCGGCGAGCTCGGCCGCCACGCTCGCGGGCAGCGAGCCTGCGTCGTCGCCGGCAGGGCCGCCGAGCGCCCAGGGGTCGAACTCGTGACCGGGCACGTCGTCGCCCGCCCCGCCGTCGTCCGGCGCGCCCGCGGTGCCCTCCGGGGGCGCGTCGACCGCCTGATCGGTAGCCACGTGCGACGTCTTCACGAACGTCGACCGGCCCCGCGTGAGGTCGTGGCCGAGCGCGCTGGCCTCCAGCACGACCGTCGACCGCGTGCCGTTCTCGCCCTGCCACTCCTCGGTCCGCAGGCGGCCGGTGACGATGATCGGCTGGCCCTTCTGCACCGACAGGGCGACGTTGAGCGCCGTGTCGCGGAACACCTTCACGGTCAGCCACTCCGTGCGGCCCTCCACCCAGACTCCCTGCGCGCGGTCGAAGTGCCGCGGCGTGCTCGCGAGCCGGAAGCTCGTGTACGGAACCCGCCCGGCGTGGATCTCGCGCGGCGCCGTCGCCGCCCAGCCCACCACCGTCGTGACGATTGCATTGCTGCTCATCGGCCCTCCTCGGCGGGGCCGGCCCGTCCGGTCCCCGTCCGGGGAGCATGGGCGCACCGCGTCCGCGACGACGCGAGGTCCCCCTCAGGCTGGGGACGCGTCGTCGTCCTCGTCCTCGGTGGACGACTGGGC
>JAEZZV010000003.1 GCA_023418375.1 Actinomycetes bacterium
GGCGCCGGCCGCGTCCACACCCGCGCACTCAACCGCTCCGCCCGCTGGCGGTCCCGGTCGCCGAGGGTGTCCCAGAGCTTGCCGCGCGCCGCGGCGGCGTCGACGGCGAACGGGCTCCCCGGCGGCAGCGCCGCGAGCGCGACCGCCATCGCGACGGCTTGGGTCGGCGTGAAGTTGACCGGCGGCAGGCTCGCCGAGGCGTCCAGAACGTACCCGCCGCCGGGGCCCGACTGCGCCCAGACCGGCGCGCCCGCCTGCTGCAACGCGCTGATGTCGCGCTTGATGGTCCGCTCGCTGACCTCGAACAGCCGGGCCAGCCGCGCGCCGGTCGTGCCCGCTCGGCCCGCGCGTCGCAGCTCCTCCCGGATCGCGTAGAGGCGGTCGGTGCGGTTCACGTCGTCCATGCTGACAGATTCATGACACATCGGTGACAGACGGCTGTCACCAACCCCCGTCGAGGCTGGTGCCATGACCACCACACAGACCTCCGTCACCACCACCAACGTCGTCCTCGTCCCCGGCCACTGGCTCGGCGGATGGGCGTGGGGCGCCGTCGTGCCCGCGCTCCGCGACGCCGGCCTCACGGCCCACCCCGTGACGCTCCCGGGCCTCGGCGCGCCCGGGACGGCCGAGCAGCCGCGCCGCGGGATCACGCTCGACGACCACGTCGCGGCGGTCCGCGACCTCGTCGAAGGGCTCGACGGCGACGTCGTCCTCGTCGGGCACAGCGGGGGGTCGCTCGTGGTCCAGATGGTCGCCGACCAGCGCCCGGACCGCGTGCGCCGCGTGGTGTACGTCGACTACGGGCCCCTGCGGGACGGCCTCGCCGTGGCCGACGGCGACCCGCAGCGCGACGTCCCGCTCCCGGCCTGGGAGGAGCTCGAGGCCCAGGGCAACAGCCTCGAGGGCCTGGGCGACGACGCCCGGGAACGCTTCCGCGCTCGGGCGGTGCCGCACCCGGGCGGCGTGGTGACGGCGGCGCTCCGCGTGCGCGACCCCCGGCGCTTCGAGGTGCCGGTCACCGTGATCTGCACGAGCATCCCGTCGGCGGTACTGCGCAAGCTCATCGGCTCCGGCCAGATGCCGTCCGAGCTCGAGTCCTACGCCGACGCGGAGTACGTGGACCTGCCCACCGGGCACTGGCCCATGTTCTCCCGCCCGGCCGACCTGGCCGCCGCCATCGCGACCGCGGCCCTGCGCTGACCCGCCGAGCATGATGGGGGGCCGGCCGGGCCGGGCGACCCGGCGTGCCGGGCCGAGCCGTCGAGGTCGAGGTTCACGGCCGAGGTCGAGGGCGGAGAGCCTCGACCTCGGCCGAAAGGCTCGACCTCGCGCATGATGGGAGCCCAGCCCGACGGAGCGGAGACGGCGTGCGCATCGAGGTGACCATCGACGAGGCGGTGCGGCTCGCGCGCGCCGCGCGGCTCCTGCCGGGCATGGTGCTCGAGGTCCGCGCCGGCGGTCCGGCCGGGGACGCCGTCGAGGTCGACCTCGACCCGGCCCAGCTCCCTGGTACGTCCGGGCTGCTGCGGTTCGGCGCAGCACTGGCCGGCCGGGTCACGGTCACGGCGCGCTTCGCAGGCTTCGCCGACGGCGACGCGTCCTTCGCGCTCGCGGCCCAGGCCCGTGGCCTGACCGTCGACCGCCTGCTCAACCACCTGACCGGCGTCATCGCGGAGGCGCTGGCCGGACAGGGCCTGCCGCCCGACGTCGTCGAGCTGCGGCCGGGCGCGGACGGCCCGGTCCTGGTCGCGCACGCGCAGGCGGCGGTCGACGCGCGGGCCGGCGGCGTCGTCGTGCGGGCGGTGGGTCTGACGAGCGGCCGGGTCACCATCGAGGTCGAGATCGGCGACGCGCGCCTCCGCTAGCCCTCTGTGGCGGCGGACCACCGGGGTGGCGGCGGCGCTGGGCGGCCCGGCCGGGGTTCGGCTCGGGCATGCGGAGCGCAGCGGAGCAGGGGCGGGCCGGGCCGCCCAGTGCCGCCGACGGAGGACGAGTCAGACGGCGGGCGGCGGATAGCGGTCGTCGTAGCGCTCGACGACGTGGTGGCTGCGCTGGCGCTGCTGGGTGACCACCAGCGACAGGATCAGGGCGACGAGGCCGCCCACCATGAGGATGTAGCCGACCACGTTGAGGTTGACGACGCTCCAGGCGTCGGGCTCGATGCCGAAGGCCAGGATGGCGCCGACGACGATCAGGAAGATCCCTGTGCCGATTCCCACGGTCGTGCCTCCTTCTGTGCGGCCGGACGGGGTCCGGGCTCCCTCGATCATCACCGAGGGTCGCGGCGCCCGCGCGTCGAGCGCCGTCTTTGACCCGTTCGGGTGAGTTCAGAACTCCTGCAAGAAAGTCTGCATCCGGGTGCATCCGCCCCAGGGGGTGCCGGCGTAGTTGAGGTGTCAATCAGTTTCGGTGCCCCCAACGGGGCCTCAGCAAGGAGACACCGATGCGCACTCGTCCCGTCACCACGGCAGTGGCGCTGGCCGCCACCGCCGGCCTCGCCATCGCCGCCGCCGCACCCGCGACGGCCGCGAACCACGCGACCCTGTCCGTCCTGCACGGCGTTCCCGGCCTCACCGTCGACGTCTGGGTCAACGGCGAGCGCACCCTCGACGACTTCGAGCCCGGCGACCTCGCCGGCCCGCTCGAGCTCCCCGCCGGCACCTACACGGTCGCCATCACGGCCGCCGACGCCGCGGACGCCAGCTCCCCGGCCATCGGCCCCGTGGACCTGCCGCTCGAGTCCGGCCGCAACTACACCGCCGTCGCCCACCTCGACGCCGAGGGCGCGCCGACCGCGTCGCTGTTCACCAACGACATCTCGCAGACCGCGGCCGGCCAGGGCCGGCTCACCGTCCGCCACGTCGCCGCGGCCCCGGCCGTCGACGTCCTCGCGGGTGGCTCGCCGGTGATCACCAACCTGTCCAACCCGGACGAGCAGGTGCTGAACCTCCCGGCGGGCACCGTCTCGGCCGCCGTCGCCGCGACGGGCACCACGGACCCGGTGCTCGGCCCGACCGACGTCACGGTCTCCGAGGGCGTCAACACCATCGTCTACGCGTGGGGCAGCCTCGCCGACGACACCCTCGCGATCGCCGCGCAGACCATCGGCGGCCTGCACTCCGCGCCGGCCGGCGTCCCCTCCGGTGAGCTCGGCCTCGCCGGGACCCAGTCCGACTCCTCGTCCACCGCGTGGCTGATCGCCGCGATGGCGGGCGTGGGCGTCGCGGCCCTCGCCGGCCTGGGCGTCGCCCGTCGTCGGACGGTCACCGTCTCCGCCGACCGCTGAGACCGGCTGCGCCCGGTCCGAGCCTCGTCGGACCGGGCGCAGCTCACCCAGCCGGGCGCCCGACGCCGGTCCCCACCCACCCGGGG
>JAEZZV010000188.1 GCA_023418375.1 Actinomycetes bacterium
CGCCCATCCCGCCTGCCTCGCCGGTCCCGGCGCCGTACCCCGGGCCGCAGACCTTCACGCCGCAGCCGATGTACGGCTTCGACGACGAGATGACGAGCATGCTCGCGCAGCGGGCCGACATCGCGGAGCAGGCGCTGGCCGAGCTGAACCAGCTCTCGACCTACCGCCCGCAGACGGTGTCCGGCGGTTCGACGTCGAAGCTCCAGCGCCGTACGCCGACGGCCGTCCCGGCCGCGCCGGCGATCACCACCTCGGCCTCGCCGAGGCCGGCACGCGACGCCAACCAGGTGCGTTCGCTCCTCTCCAGCTTCCAGACCGGCACGTCGCGCGGTCGGGGGCTCACGGGCAACGGTGCCCAGCAGACCACCGGCGAGAACGGCCACGCCGGTAGCCAGGAACGTCCGGGCGGGGACGGAGAGCCCGTCTCCATCCCGGACACCGACCTGACCACGCGGGAAGCCTCATGGTGACCGCACCCCCCACGCTTCACCAGGCCGGAAACCTGTAGGAGGACACGTGACATCGATCAGCTCAGAAGCCGCCAACTTCGGTTGGCTGCTCGACAACTTCGTCCGGACGGTGCCGGGCACCCGACACACCCTCGTGGTGTCGGCCGACGGGCTTCTCATGGCCATGTCGGACAACCTGGACCGCACGAGCGGTGACCAGCTCGCCGCCATCGTCGCAGGGCTCTCGAGCCTGACCCGCGGCGCCGCCCGTCAGCTCCAGGCCGGCGACGTCCGGCAGGCCATCGTCGAGATGGACGAGCTCTTCCTGTTCCTCATGAGCGTCTCCAACGGCTCGGTGCTGGCCGTCGTCGCGGACACCACGTGCGACGTCGGTCTCATCGGGTACGAGATGGCGATGCTCGTGTCGCGCACGGAGACCACGCTCACCCCGCAGCTCGTCACCGAGATGCGCGGGAACCTCCCGATCGACGGTTCGGTCCGAGCGGTCGGGTGAGCGTACCCATGGCCAGCAACGAGCCCTTCGGGGGGATGCACCGGGTCTCCGGCGCGCACGCGGAGGACGGGGTCGAGTACGAGGCTCGCACCGTCCGCCCGTACGCCGTGACCGGTGGCCGCGTCCGGGCCGCCAACTCCGACCTTCCGCTGGAGGCGCTCGTCGAGGCGCTCCCGGGAGCGGTGAACGGCCAGGGCCTGCCGCCCGAGAAGCGCGCCATCCTTCAGCACGCCGCGCACACGTTCGTCTCCGTCGCCGAGCTGTCCGCGCTGCTGCGGCTGCCCCTCGGCGTCGTGCGCATCCTGGTCACGGACCTGGCCGAGAGCCAGCACATCCGCGTCCACACCTCCACGCCGGTCAGTGTCCACACCGGCCAGTCCCCCGCCCTGTCCCTGAGCGTGCTGGAGAGTGTTCTCAATGGCATTTCAGCCCTCTGACACCGCCGTGACCGACCGGAGCACCGTTCCCGCCGGCGTGGTTCCCACCGCCGTCAAGATCGTTGTCGCCGGCGGGTTCGCGGTCGGCAAGACGACCTTCATCGGCTCGATCTCCGACATCGAGCCGCTCAACACCGAAGCCGCCATGACGGAGCACTCGGTCGGGGTCGACGACGCCGGTGGCGTCACCGACCGCAAGACGACCACGACCGTCGCCATGGACTTCGGTCGCATCGCGCTCCCGGGCGCTCTGTGGCTGTACCTGTTCGGCACGCCCGGCCAGGACCGCTTCCTCTTCATGTGGGACGACCTCGTGCGCGGCGCCATCGGCGCCGTCGTGCTGGTCGACACCGAGCGTCTGGACCAGTGCTTCCCCGCCGTCGACTACTTCGAGTCGCGTGGCATCCCGTTCGTCGTCGCGGTGAACTGCTTCGACGGCGTGGCCCGCCACCAGCTCGACGACGTCCGCGAGGCGCTCTCGGTCCCGGCGCACGTCCCGCTCATGTACACCGACGCGCGCTCGCGGCCTGCCACCAAGCAGACCCTCATCGCGCTCGTGCAGCTCGCCATGGAGCGGCTGCGCGGCTGACCGCGCGCCAGCACTGCCGCCGACGACGGCGCCGACGGGGACCGTCCTCCCCCCGTCGGCGCCGTCGTCGTGCACGGCGACGGGTGATCTTCCCCGGCACGCCCGCGCGAGGTGCTCGGCTGGTTAGGCTCGGGCACGACGTCGTCCCTCCCCGTCTCGAGGCCGCACATGCTCATCTACGCCGACGGCTCGGCGCTGAGCCGCTCCGTCGTCGGCGGCCCCGGGGGCCCGGACGACCCGGCGCTCGCGGCTGAGGTCGCAGCCTGGCGCACCTGGTTCACCGAGCACGCGGACGACGTCGTCACCTCCCCGCTCGGGATCACCGAGCTGCGGCGCGCGGCCGACCCGTACGGGCGCGCGGCCCGCGACCGGGCACGGGACCTCGCGGAGACGCTGACGGTGGTGCGCTTCTACGACGCGGCGCTCGGCAAGGCCTCCCGGGCGCACAGCGTGCTGCCGCCGTTCGCGGCGATCCACTGGGGCATCGCGACGACGCACGCGGAGGTCGGCGCGATCGCCACGTACGACCCGCAGCTCGCCCAGGTCGCGGTCCTGCACGGCGTGGAGGTCGTGGCCCCGGGTCGCGCCGCGGGTTGGTGGGCCGCCTGACCTTGCGCCTCGCCTCGGCGGCCGTCGGCGGGCCTCGCCGTCGGCCCGCGTGCACGACGGGCGTCCGGAGGGCTGCCAGAATGGGCGCGCGCCGGCGTCGGGCGCGGGTGGGGGACCGCCCGGGTCGCCGCAGGCTCGGGAGGGCTGGCTGAGCGGCCGAAAGCGACGGTCTTGAAAACCGTTAGGGCGGTGTCCCCGTCCTCAAGGGTTCGAATCCCTTGCCCTCCGCCGTTCAGCCGACCGCCGTGGACCGTCCCGCCACGCGTTCGGCGAGGACCTGCGAGACGGGCGTGCGTGGCAGGTCCGGGAAGCGGGCCCGGGTCGCCGCGTCGTCCGCCGGCGGCAGGACGTCCATGGCGAGCGCGGCGCGTGCCTGGCGACCCATGGCCGGTCGCAGCCGCCCCACGGTGGCGGCCATGACGTGCAGCGCCGGCCGTGGGACGCGCCGCGGACGGCCCGCCGCGCCCCGGGCCGCCATGAGCTCGGCGGCGAGCCGCCGGAGCGTCCACGCCTCCGGCCCACAGATCTCGAGGACCTCGCCGCGCAGGTCCCGGTCGGTCGCCGACCGGACGACCAGCTCTGCCACCTCGTGGACGTCCACCCAGGCGATGGGGTTGTCCGCGCGCCCGAAGACGGTCAGTAGGCCGCGTGCGTCCGCGGTCGCCTCGACGATGCCCATCCACGCCTGCGCGAACCCCGCGCCCCGCACCACGGTCCATCGCGCGCCCGAGGCCCGCAGCTGCTCCTCCGCGGCGGCCTTCATCCGGGCGAGCTCCATGGGGCTGCCCGACGAGGCACCCGTCATCGACACGAGCACGACGTCCGCCCCCTCCCGCGCCGCAACGTCGACCAGGTTCCGGTTCCCGTCCCGATCCACCGACGCGGGCGTCACGCCGTCCGGCCCCAGGAAGCCCTGGACGGCGGAGACGACGACGTCCGCCCCGGCGAGCGGTGCCGTGAGCGTGGCGGCGTCGCGGACGTCGCCCCGGACACGCTCCACCCGAGGATCCTGCGGGCCGGCGTGCGGCGACAGCCCCCGGCTCAGTGCCCGCACCTGATGTCCCTGCTCCACGAGCCGGTCCGCGACCAGGCTGCCCAGCAACCCCGTGCCCCCGGCGACGACGACAAGCATCTCTGCCCCCTCGAGACGACGAGCCCCTCTCCAGCGGAGACCCGTGGCGGCGTGGTGACAAGGGCCGAAGGTCTTGTCCGCGTGACGACCCACGACGAGGTGGACCAGGGAGATCCGGGCTCGCAGTCCGGGCTCACGGGATCTCGAGGACGACGCTGCCCCTCTTGTGCCCGGTGTCGACGTAGGAGTGGGCGGCGGCGACGTCGTCGAGCGGGTAGGTCCGGTCGACGACCGGGCGCAGGCGGCCCTCCCCGACGAGCCGCAGGAGAGAGGCGAGGTCGTCGTCGTCGACCCTGATGTTGCCGACGACGACGCGCTTGCCCGTGCGTCGGCGGGCGCGACCCGCCCCGAACAGGCCGGCGGCGTCGACGGCGACCAGCGAGAACGCGCCGCCCGGCCGGACCAGGTGCTCGACCCTGGCGACGGGCGCGGTCCCCACGCAGTCGACGACGACGTCGTAGGTCGCCGTCCCGGACGCGAGGTCCTCGGTGCGGTAGTCGATCACCGCGTCGGCCCCGAGCTCGCGCACGAGGTCGGCGCCGTCCCCGCAGACGGCCGTGACGCGGGCGCCGAACGCCTTGGCAAGCTGGACCGCGGCCGTCCCCACCGCTCCCGAGGCGCCGTTGACCAGCACCTCGGACCCCGCCGTGACCCCTGCCTCGCGCAGGAAGTGCAGCGCCGTGAGCCCTCCGAACGGCACGGCCGCGGCGTCCACGAACGGCATGCCGTCAGGGATGCGCGCGACGCCGATGCCGACCCGCACGCGGGCGTGCTCGGCGTGGCCCCCGAAGGCCGACGCCTGACGGGCCACGACCCGGTCCCCGACGCGGAACCCGTCCACCCCCGGCCCGACCTCCTCGACCACGCCTGCCGCGTCCATGCCGAGGACCCGGACCCGGGGACGGAGCACCCCGAGGGCGATCGGGCCCATGAACCACATGCCCTTCGGGAGGTCGTGCGCCCGCATCCGGTGGTCGGCCGCGCTGACCGTGCTGGCGTGCACCCGAAGCAGGAGCTCGCCGCGGCGGACCGACGGCCGGGGTACCGACTCGATCCGGACAACCTCCGGCCCGCCGAACCGGCGCACGACGGCGGCGCGCATCCGTGGCGTGGTGACGGCCGTCGTGCCCGGCGTCGTGGTCGTGTCCATGAGCGTCCTCCCTGATAGCCTTACAACGTAAGCCTTACGCCGTAAGGTAAGTCGTCCGGACCGGAGCGTCAAGACCCGGTCCGCGATCGCCGGATGAGAGGCTGTGGCCGTGCCCGAGGACACGCGCGGTCGGACCGGCCGGGTCCGGTTGACCCGCGAGGCCGTGCTGCGGCGCGCTGTCGGCGTCGCGGACGCCGACGGGCTGCCGGCGCTCACGATGCGGCGCCTCGCGGACGAGCTCGGCGTCGAGGCGATGTCCCTGTACCACCACGTCGCCGGCAAGGACGCGCTGCTGGACGGGATCGCGGACCTCGTCTTCGACGAGGTGCTCGAGGCCGCCGCGAGCGCCGGGCCGGACGCCGACGCCGTCGCGCAGGGGCGCGCACGCTGGGAGGACGCCGTCCGCGCGCGGATCCTCGCCGCGCGCACGGTGATGCTGCGCCATCCGTGGGCACCGCTGCTCGTCGCGTCCCGGCCCGCGATCGGCCTCGCGGCCAGCCGGCACGTGGATGCCGTCGTCGGCCTGATGCGGGCCGGCGGCATCTCGCACGACCTCATCCACCACGGCCTGCACGCGCTGGGGAGCCGGCTCTACGGGTTCACGCAGGAGGTCGGCGACCCGGACCCCAGCGCCGCCGAGGCGCGCGCCGCGGCACGGGCGATGATCGACCGGCTGCCGAACCTCGCGGCGATGCTCGAGGCCGTCGCCCACGACGCCCCGGGCTCGACGCTCGGCTGGTGCGACGACCAGACCGAGTTCGAGTTCGCGCTCGACGTGATCCTCGACGGGCTCGCCCGGCGGGCGTCCGCCGGCTGAGAGGTCGCGGCGGGAATCGCCTGGGCCGGCGGCGTGGTCGGCGCCTAGCCTCGTCGCGTGCTGCCTGAGGACTGGATCGAGCATCGGCGCGCGGGCGACCGCGAGCTCGTCGGCTGGCTGCGCCCCGACGGCGACGGGTTCGTCGCGATCGACCGGCTCGGGCGCGCGGTGACCGGGGTCGTCGACTGGGCGGACGGCGAGGAGGCGCTCGAGGCGCGCGGCCTGCGGTGGCTCGCCGACCCGTGGGAGCTCGTGCACGCCGACGGTGCCACCACGCGCGTCCGCCTCGTCGAGGTGAGCGCGGACCGCGTGGTCGTGAAGCTCGACGACTTCGGCGACATCACGGCGTCGCAGCAGACCTGGACCCTGCCGTTCCCGCCGGGCGGCGTGCTGCGCCCGTTCTCGGGGGACCCGTCGGTCATCGAGGCGCTCCCGCCGGGCCGCTGACGCGCCCGCGCCGCGGGCGGTTCACCCTGGACCGCCCGGCGCGGCTGCCTTACGCTCACGTCGTTGTAGATCAACCGATCTAGTCACTGCCGCAGCGTGGCGGGAGGTCGCGTGACGACGCAGGAGCACCCCGGCGCAGGACCCTCGACCGTGCCCGGCGACGCCCCCGGCGTCTCCCGCCGCTGGCTCGTCGCGTTCGTGCTCGCGATGGTCGGCGTCGCGACGGGCTGGTTCGGCCCGATCCAGATCCTGCTGCCCGCGCAGGCCGAGGTCGTCGCCGGCGCGGACGGCAAGGAGCACCTGCTCGCGCTCGTGACCGGCTGGGGCGCGCTGGCGTCGATGATCGCCAACCCGCTGTGGGGCGCCCTGTCCGACCGGCTCCGCACGCGCTGGGGCCGCCGACGGCCGGTGCTGGTGGCGGGCGTCGTCGTCGGCGTGGCGGGTCTGCTCGTCCTGGCCGCGGCCGAGACGCGCGGCCTCATGCTCGCCGGCTGGCTCCTCGTGCAGGTCGGCCTCAACGGCCCGATGGCGGCCCTCGCCGCGATGCTCGCGGACCACGTCCCCGAGCGGCAGCGCGGCACGGTCGGCGCGTGGTTCGGCATCGCGCAGACGCTCGGCGTCGTGCTCGGGACGGCCGTCGCGGTCCTCGCGGGCGAGGGGTCGCTGGGGTACGTCGCGGTCGCCGTCGCGGTGCCGGCGCTCGCGGTCGCGATCCTGCTCGTGCACCGTGAGGAGGCCGCGGCGCCCGGCGCGTCGCCCGACGCCGCCGCAGCTCCCGCGGTCGCCGCCCGCCCGGACTGGCGCACCCTGCGCCCGACGCCCGCCTACGCCTGGGTCTGGACGTTGCGGCTGCTGATGAACCTGGTCAACGGTCTGGTCCTGCTCTACCTGTACTACTTCCTCGACGACGCGGTCGGCGTCGAGGACCCGGGCACCTGGGTCCTCGTGCTCACCGCGGTCACCGCGTTCGTCGCGATGGGCGTCGCGGGCGTCGGCGGCGTGCTGTCCGACCGCTGGGGCCGGCGGAAGGTGTTCGTCGTCGCCGCCGCGGTCCTGCTCGCCGCGGGCGCAGTCGTCATGGCCGCCGCGCCCGTGCTCCCGGCCGTGCTCGCGGCGACGCTGCTCGTCGGCGCGGGCTGGGGGCTCTACGTCTCCGTCGACCTCGCCGTTCTCACCGCCGTGCTCCCCGACCCGACGACCCGGGCGACCATGCTCGGCGTCGGCAACATCGCGTCCGCCCTGCCCCAGGTGCTCGCCCCGGTCATCGCCGCGCCGCTCGTCACGTCTGCCGGCGGCTACCCGCTGCTGTACGGCCTCGCTGCGGGCCTCGCCGTCGCCGCGCTCGCCGGCGTCCGCATGCTGCGCGACGTGCCCTGACCCCGGCCGCCGGCCCCGCCGCCCGTCCCGGCCCCATCCTCGAGAGGACCCCGCCGATGTCGTACCCGATCCTGCCGCCCGGCTTCCGCTTCGGCGCCGCGACGGCCGCCTACCAGGTCGAGGGCGCCTGGGACGCCGACGGCAAGGGCCCGAGCATCTGGGACGCCTTCGCCGAACGGGAGGGCGCGGTGCGTGGCGGCAACCCGGCGCGCGTCGCCATCGACCACTACCACCGCTACGCCGAGGACGTCGCCCACCTGCGCGACGCCGGGCTCGACGACTACCGGTTCTCGATCAGCTGGCCGCGCGTCGTGCCCGGCGGCATCGGGCCCACCAACGCGGCCGGGCTGGACTTCTACGACCGGCTGGTCGACGCGCTGCTCGCCGCGGGCGTGCGGCCGGTGCCCACGCTCTACCACTGGGACCTGCCGCTGGCCCTCCAGGAGCGCGGTGGGTGGCTGGTCCGCGACACGGCGCACGCCCTGGCCGACTACGCGGCGCGCGTCGTCGAGCGGATCGGCGACCGGGTCACCGACTGGCTCACGTTGAACGAGATCAACGTCCACACGCTGTACGGCCACGCGCTGGCCGACCACGCGCCGGCGCTCGGGCTGGGTCTGCCGGGCATGCTCGCCGGGCACCACCAGCTCCTCGCGCACGGCCTGGCCACGGCGGCGATCCGTGCGGCGGGGCCGGAGCACCGCGTCGGCATCGTCGCCCAGCACTTCCCGGTGCTCGCGGCGTCGGACGCGCCCGAGGACGTCGAGGCCGCCGGACTCTTCCGCGTGCTCACCAACTGGGCGTTCTCCGACCCGGTCCTCGCGGGCACGTACCCCGACGCGGTGCTCGAGCTGCTCGCGGGGGCGGCGGGGGGCGAGGGCGACGGCCCGGCGTTCGACGCCGCGCTCGCCGACGACCTCGCGGTCATCTCCGCGCCGCTGGACGTGTACGGCGTGAACTACTACGAGCCGACGTGCATCGAGCACCCGAAGGCCGACAAGGACTACCGCGGCGTGCTCGAGGTGGACATCCCGACCGACCTGCCGTTCGCCCCGGTGCCCACCCCGAGCGACGAGCGGACGGACTTCGGCTGGGCGATCGTCCCCTCGGGCCTCACGGACATCCTCGTGGCGCTGCACGAGCGGTACCCGGCCATGCCGCCCGTCGTCGTCACGGAGAACGGCGCCTCCTTCCACGACCCCGACCCCGACGACGCCGGCCGGGTCGCCGACCCGCGTCGCGTCGCCTTCCTCGACGCGCACCTGCGCGCCGTGGCCGACGCCGTCGCGGCGGGCGTCGACGTCCGCGGCTACTACGTGTGGTCGGCCTTCGACAACGTCGAGTGGGCGGCGGGCACCGCCGAGCGGTTCGGCCTGGTGCACGTGGACTACGCGACCCTGCGGCGCACGCGGAAGGACTCCTGGGAGTGGTACCGCGACCTCATCGCCGCGCAGCCGGGCCGCTAGCGGGTCCGGGACGGGCGAGCGGTCAGGCCCGGCGCAGGCCGGCCACGTACGCGGCCGCCTGCGCGGCGACGCGGCCCGTGACCGCCGGGTCGTCGTGGTCCAGCCCCGCCTGGAGCGCCGCGCCCTCGGCGAGCACGAAGAACTCCTGCACCACCGCGCCGTCGTCGACGCCGTCGCGCAGCTCGTCCGCGGCCCGGGCCTCGGCGAGGCAGCCGTAGAGCACGCGCCGGATGTCCTGGCGGGCGCGGCGCCGTGCGTCGGCCAGGCGCGGGTGGCTCAGGGCGGCGGCCGCGAACGCGGCGTTCGCCACGGCGTCCTCGGCGCGTTCGGCGTCGAACGGCAGGGTGGCCTCGAGCGCGGCCTCGAGCGCCGCCAGGCCCATCAGCTCGCCGCCCGTGCGGAAGGCGCGCTCGACGATCCGGTCGTAGAGCGTCGTCTGCGCGGCGACGAGCAGGCCCTCCTTGTCGCCGAAGTAGTGCGCAAGGACGGACAGCGTGCAGCGGGCCTCGTCGGCGATCGCGCGCGTCGTCGCGCCGTCCAGGCCTGCCCGTCCCACCACCCGCAGCGCGGCCTCGACGATCTCCGCGCGTCGTCGCGCGTGGTCCTCGCGTCGCGGCATCGGCCCTCCCCGGTCAGGGTAGCGGCGCGGCTATGCTTCCCAGCAGTCTGCGGCGGGGTGGGCGCCAGGCGAACCCTGGAGGGAGGCGACGTGGCCACGACACCGCCGGAGCGGCCGAACATCCGTCAGGTCGCCGTCCGGGCCGGCGTCTCGCCGATGACGGTCTCGCGCGTCCTCAACGACTCGCCCAAGGTCCTGCCCGACACCCGCAAGCGCGTCCTCGAGGTCATCGACGAGCTGGGCTACCGGCCCAACGCCGTCGCCCGCGCGCTCGCGACGCAGCGCACCCGCCGCATCGGCGTCCTCATGGACAGCGTCGGGGAGTACGGGCCGACGAGCACGCTCAACTCGATCGAGCTGGCCGCGCGCGAGGCCGGCTACACCGTGACGTCGATCTCGATCCGCGACGAGGCACACCTGTCGCCCGAGGAGTCGGTCGCGCACCTGATGGACCAGGGCGTCGAGGCGCTGTGCATCGTCGCGCCGCGGTCGTCGTCGGTGTCCGCGATCCGCAAGATCGACGTCGGGGTGCCCGTGCTGGTCGTCAAGGCCGAGCGCGACCCCGCGTTCCTGACGGTGTCGGTGGACCAGCAGTTCGGCACCCTGCTCGCCGTCGACCACCTTGCGGCCCTCGGCCACACCGACATCCTGCATCTCGCGGGCCCGCTCGACTGGCTCGACGCCCGCAGCCGCGAGCGTGCCTTCCACGCCCGCGCGCAGTCCTGGGGGATGCGCGAGCGGCCCATCGTCGTGGGTGACTGGACCTCGGACTTCGGGTACGAGTTCGCGCGCGAGCTCACGGCGCTGCCGGAGTACACCGCGATCTTCGCCGGCAACGACGAGATGGCCCTCGGCGTCATCCACGGGCTGCACGAGAACGGCATCCGCGTGCCCGAGGACATGAGCGTGGTCGGCTTCGACGACCTGCCGATGTCGCGGCACTTCCTGCCGCCCCTGACCACGATCCGGCAGGACTTCCACGCGCTCGGGCTCACCGCGATGCAGGTGCTCCAGGCCGCGATCGAGGGCCGGCCGATCCCGCAGCGCACGAAGATCCCCGTCGAGCTCGTGGTCCGCGCCTCGTCGGCAGCCCCGCGAGGTGCCCGATGACGAAGCAGCCTCCCTCGCAGGCGGCAGCGGAGCCGCTGGTGCTGATGCGCCGGATCTCGGTCGCGTTCTCCGGCGTCCCGGTGCTGCAGGGCGTCGACCTCACGCTCTACCCGGGCGAGGTGCACTCGCTCATGGGCGAGAACGGCGCCGGCAAGTCCTCCCTGGTCAAGGTGCTCGCCGGCGTCTACACGCGCGACGCGGGCACCGTCGACATCGGCGGGGAGCCCGCCCGGATCCGGTCGGTCGCGGACGCGCAGCGCGCCGGCATCGCCGCCGTGCACCAGGACCTCGGGCTCTGCCCCAACCTGACCATCGGCGAGAACGTCATGCTCGGCAACGAGATCCGGGGCCGGTGGGGGATCGACTGGCGGCGCACGCACGCCGTCGCGGGCGAGACCCTCGCGCAGCTCGGGCTCGAGGACCTGGACTCGCGCCGGTCGTTGTCGACGCTGTCGCCGGCCGCCCAGCGCCTCGTCGGCGTCGCCCGGGCGATGATCGCGCAGCCGCGCGTCCTCATCCTCGACGAGCCGACGTCGTCGCTCGACGTCGGCGAGGTGGCCAAGCTGTTCGGCGTCGTGCGCCGACTGCGGGAGAAGGGCGTGGCGATCGTCTTCGTCTCGCACTTCCTGGACCAGGTGTACGCGATCAGCGACCGGATCACGATCCTGCGCGACGGCCGTCGGGTGGGGGAGTACCTGCCCGACGACCTGGACCCGGCCGAGCTGATCTCGACGATGTTCGGCAAGGACATCGTCGGCCTGCAGGCGATCGGCTCGCAGCGCAAGGCGCACCGGCGGGAGCCGACGGGCCCGCCGGTGTACCGGGCGGTCGGGGTCGGTCGGCGCGGCACGATCGCACCGACGAACCTCGAGCTCTACGCGGGGGAGATCGTCGGACTGGCGGGCCTGCGGGGGTCGGGGCGCACCGAGCTGGCCCTGCTGCTGGGCGCTGCCGAGTCCCGCGACTCGGGCCAGGTGTTCGTGGGCGGACGCGCGACGTCCCTGTCGAGCCCGCGAGCGGCGCTCCGGCAGCGCATCGCCCTGCTGAGCGACGAGGGGCACGACGGTGGCGTCGTCGCCGAGCTGACCGTCCGGGAGAACCTGCTGCTCTCGCTCCAGGCGCTGCGGGGGTGGACGCGGCCGGTCTCGCGGCACGAGCAGCAGGCCGTGGTGACGAGCTACATCGAGTCGCTCGGGATCACCCCGCCGGACCCGGACCTCAAGGCCAAGTACCTGTCGGGCGGGAACAAGCGCAAGCTCGCGCTCGCCTCGTTGCTCGCGACCCGCCCGCGCGTCCTGGTGCTGGACGAGCCCACGGCGGGGTCGGACGTCGCCTCGCGGGTGGACATCCTGCGGCACGTCGCGCAGGCGGCCTCCGAGGGGGTCGCGGTCGTGTTCATCTCCTCCGAGCTGGAGGACCTGGTGCGCGTGAGCGACCGGATCGTCGTGCTGAAGGACCGCCGCAAGATCGGCGAGCTCAGCAACGGCCCGGCCATCAGCGCGGACACGATCATCGAGATGATCGCCGCCGACGGCCGCGAGGCCGACTGACCCGGGCGAGGGAAGTGTTACCTGATCGTCACCTTGCGGTCTTGACCGGTTCGTCGGTGTTACCGCTAACATCCCCCGTGTTAGCGGTACCACAGATCGCGTGCACGCCGCGTCGCCGGACGGTGAGGTCCGGGGCGCCTCTCAAGGAGGAGATGCATGTTCCGTAGGAAGACCTGGGCCGCGGGCGTCGCCCTGACGGCCGGCCTCGCCCTCGCGCTCACCGGCTGCTCCGGTGACGACGGCGGCGACGACGAGACCGACGCCGGCACGGACGCCGGGACCGAAGAGCCTGCCGACGACGGTGGCGAGGCGGCCGGCGACGGCGAGCTCATCTCCGTCGGCTTCGTGGCGGTCGGCCCCGAGGGCGGCTGGCGTGCGGCCAACGAGAAGAACATCCAGGACACGTTCACCGAGGAGGCCGGCTTCGACCTGAGCTACGCCCCGGCGACCAACCTCGACCAGGCCTCGCAGATCGCCGCGTTCACGTCGTTCGTCGACGAGGGCGTGGACGTCATCCTGCTGTCGGCCACCGAGGGCTCCGGCTGGGAGGAGCCGCTCCAGCGTGCGCAGGAGGCGGAGATCCCCGTCATCCTCATCGACCGCGGCATCGAGCCGGACGACCCGAGCCTGTACGTGACCCGCATCGCGCCCGACAACTTCGTCGTCGCGCAGGGCGTGGCGAACTGGGCGCTCGAGGCGCTGCCCGAGGGCGGCAACTACTTCACGCTCGAGGGCCCGGCGGGCGTCGGCGTCGTCAACGAGCGCAACCGCGGCTGGGACGACGTCATGGACAGCCACCCCGAGTTCGTGAAGGTCGGCGCGCAGACGGCGAACTGGTCGACCGAGGAGGCCAAGAGCGTCTTCGAGACCGTGCTCCGGGCCAACAACAACGACATCCAGGTCGTCTTCGCGCAGAACGACGAGATGGGCCTCGGCGCGGCGCTCGCCGTCGAGGAGGCCGGTCTGACGCCTGGTGAGGACGTCCTCATCGCGACGATCGACGGCACCAAGCCGGCGCTCGAGGCGCTGTCCCAGGGCCGCCTGAGCTTCGTGGCCGAGTACAACCCGCTGTTCGGCGAGACGGCTCTCGAGGTCGTCAACACCGTCCTCAGCGGTGGGACCGTGGACTCGTACATCATCGTCCCGAGCGGCACGTTCGACTCGCCCGAGGCTGCCACCGAGGCGCTGCCGAGCCGCGAGTACTGACAGTCACCACGTGACCGGCACCAGCTGACGGAGCCGGTACACCAGTCGCGGGGGGGGCCGGGCCCCGGGCGGCGCGCCCCCCGGG
>JAEZZV010000217.1 GCA_023418375.1 Actinomycetes bacterium
GCACCGTCCTCGGCCGCGAGATCACTCGGACCATCCTCGGCACGCGGCGGCGCTGACGACGCCGCGGCCGCGCGGCGCGACCCCCGGCGGCCGCGCACCCGCGCGACGACGTAGGCCACCCCGAACGCCAGCCCCTGGCACACGACGACGAGCCCGGCGCTCGCGACGTCCAGCGCGTAGCTCGACCACACGCCCACCACGGCGCAGGCCGCTGCGATCGTCGGCGCGATCCACAGCATCCGCCAGATCCGGTCGGTGAGCAGGAACGCCGTCGCGCCCGGCGTGATGAGCATCGCCACCGCCAGCACCACCCCGACGGCCTGGAGCGCGACGACCACGCTCACCGCGAGCAGGCCGAGCAGCAGCACCCCGATGCGCCGCACCGGCAGCCCGATGACGTGCGCGTGCACCCGGTCGAACGCGTAGAGCGTGATGTCGCGCCGGCCGAGGACGAGCGCGGCGACGGCGAACGCGCCGAGGACCACGACCTGCCAGACGTCCGAGTCCGACACCCCCAGGACGTTCCCGAACAGGATGTGCGACAGGTCCACCTGGCTGGGGGTCACCGAGACGAGCACGACGCCGACCGCGAACACCGTCGTGAAGACCACGCCGATGGCCGCGTCCTCCTTGACCCGGCTGGTCGCCCGGACCCACCCGATCACCGCGACCGCCCCGGCTCCGAACAGGAACGCCCCGACGGCGAACGGGGCGCCGACGAGGTAGGCGAGCACGACGCCCGGCAGCACCGCGTGCGAGACGGCGTCGCCCATGAGCGACCAGCCGATGAGCACGAGCCAGCACGACAGGAGGGCCGCGACCACGCTCGCGACGACGGTGACCAGCAGCGCACGCTGCATGAACGCGTACTGCCACGGCTCGCTCAGCAGGTCCCAGCCCGCCGCCGGGAGGCGCGCGGCGACGAGGGCGGCGGCCCCGGCGGTCACGGTGCGCCGGCCGTGTCGAGCCCGAAGGTCCGGGCGAGGTTCTCGGGCGTGATGACCTCCGCGGTCGGGCCGTGCGCGAGGACCCGGCGGTGCAGGAGCACCGACCGGGCGCAGAGCGCCGGGAGCATCGACAGGTCGTGCGTCGAGACGACGATGCTGCAGCCCTGCGTCACGAGGTCGCGCAGGACCGCCGTCACGGCCGCTTCGGACACCGCGTCGACGCCGGTGAACGGCTCGTCGAGCAGCAGCAGGCTCGCCTCCTGCGCGAGCGCACGAGCGAGGAGCACCCGCTGCCGCTGGCCACCCGAGAGCCGACCCACCTGCCGTCCTGCGAGGTCGGCGAGCCCGACGCGCGCCAGGGCCTGCGCGACGGCGTCCCGGTCGCGCTGGACCGGCCTGCGCGTCGGTCCCATGCGGTGGTAGCGGCCCATGAGGACGACGTCCGCGACGTCGACCGGGAAGTCGCGGTCGAGGTCGTCGGCCTGCGGCACGTAGGCGATGCGCCCGGCCCGGCGCGCGTCGTCGGCAGCTCCGCCGTGCACGCTGACCGTGCCGGCGACGGGCCGCACGAGGCCGACGGCGGCCTTGAAGAGCGTCGACTTGCCCGAGCCGTTCACCCCGACGAGACCGCACGCCTCCCCGGGCTCGACCGACAGGTCCACGGACTCCAGCGCCAGGACGTCGCCGTAGCGGACCGTGAGGCCTGCGATCTGCAGCGCGGCGGTCACGTCTCCCCCTCTCCCGCCAGGCCGCTCGCGATGAGCGCGGCGTCGTACCGAAGGAGGTCCAGGTAGGTGGGCACGGGACCGTCGGGCCCGGTGAGCGAGTCGACGTAGAGCTCGCCGGCGAACCGGGCCCCCGTCTCGCGCGCGACCTGCTGCTGCGCCGTCGGCGGCACGGTCCACTCGCAGAAGACCGCGGGCACGCGGGTCTCCCGCACGACGTCGATCACCCGCGCGGCCTGCCGCGGCGTGCCCTGCCGCTCGGCGTTCACCGGCCACAGGTACGCCTCGCGCAGCCCGACGTCCCGCGCGAGGTAGCTGAACGCGCCCTCGCAGGTCACGAGCACGCGCCGGTCCGGCGGCAGCGCCGCCACCGCGGCCGTCAGCTCCTGCTCGAGGTCGGCGAGGTCGTCGACGAGGTCCGCGGCCCGGGCCGCGTAGCGCGCGGCACGCGCGGGGTCTGCGGCCGCGAGCGCATCGGCGACGGCGCCCACGTACGCCTGGCCGGCTCGCGGGGACATCCAGGCGTGCGGGTTGTGCGCGAGGCCGCCTGTCTCGCCCCCCGAACCGTGGATCGGCAGCGGGTCGACGGCGTCGCCGACGACGACCACCGGCACGCCGAGCGGGTCGATGAGGTCGTGCAACCAGGTCTCCAGGCCCAGGCCGTTGGCGACCACCAGGTCCGCCTCCGCGGCGCGACGCAGGTCGGCGGGCGTGGGCTCGTAGCCGTGCACGTTCATCCCCGGCCCCGTGACCGAGCCGACGACGACGTCGTCACCGCCCACGACGGCCACGACGTCGGCCAGCACCGTGAAGGTGGCGACGACGACCAGGGCGTCGGCGCCGTTCCGCGCATCCACGGCCGGCGCCGTCGGGACCCCCTGCGCGCCGCAGGCGGCGAGCAGGCCCACGGCGAGGACGGCCGTCGCGCGGGCGCTGCGGCGGTCCATCGGCCGGATCGGGTGCGGCACACGTGCACCCTACGTGCATTCACCCGGGCGGCACCGTCATGTGCGGCGGCGCTCAGCGTCCGAGCAGGAGCCGCACCTCGACCGTGCCCGTGGGCTCGACGACCACCCATCCGAGGTCTGGCGCGTCGAGCTCGAAGTCGGCGAGCGTGATGGGGACCTGGGCCACGATCTCGACGCCGGTCGCCGTCCGCTGGGCCTCGAGCTCGGCGGTCACCTGGTGCGTCACGCCGTGGAACGTGAGGTTCCCGACGATCGGGGTCGCGAACGGGTCGTCCGCCTGCCCGAGGGCGGACACGTCGACCGGCTCCGCCAGCACGAACGTGGCGTCCGGGAACTCCGAGGTGTTCAGGGCCCGCCGGAAGAACGCGTCGCGTGCGGCCTCGTCGGTGGAGATGGTCCCTGCGTCGACCGTGACCGTGGCCGCCTCTATGGCGCCGTCGACGATGGTCACCTCACCGGTGACCCGCTCGGTGCGGCCGACGACGGTGACGTCCTGGCCGGAGAGGACCTCGCCGAGCCGGTAACCCGCCTCCGAGCCCTCGAGCACCCGCCAGGTGCCCTCGATGTCCATGACGCCCGTGGGGATCTCGGGGGTGGCCGCCTGCGTCGGCGTGCTCAGCTCCAGGGGCTCCGCGGCGTCGGGCGCGAGGAAGCGCGCGTAGACGAAGGGGCCGCCGACGATGAGGCCGAGCGCGACGACGATGCCGGAGATCGTGCGCACGAGGACGCGCCGACGCTGCGCGACGTGCACGGACGGCTCAGCCACGACGCGACCTCCGCAGGACGGCGACGACCACCGCGGCGAGCACGGCCGCCAGGACGGCGGCGGCCGTGTGCCCCAGGGTCCAGCCGCCGACCTGCTCCTCGTCCGTGGCCGTCGCGACGGGCGTCTCGGTCGGGTCGGCCGACGGCTCCGGCGACACCGTCTCGGCGCCAGCCCCGGCCGGGTCGTCGCCGGGTGCCTCCGCGGGCTCCCCGGTGGGCTCGGCGTCGGGCACGTCGAGGGTGAAGCCGAACGCCCCGGTGACCGGGTGGCCGTCGTCCGCGACGGAGCGCCACGCCACCGTGTAGGCGCCGGCGGGCATGCCCGACGCAAGGGGCTGGGTGACGACCGCACCGTCGACGACCGCCGCGCCGTCGGACCAGGACGCACCGTCCGGGCCGGTCACCACGACCTCTGCACCCACACCGGCCTGCTGCGCGGAGAACGTCAGCACCACCGCCGGCGGCGCCGCGTCGAGCACCGCGCCGTCGGGCGGGTCGGTCCCGACCAGGACGTCGTGCCCGAGCGCGGGCGAGGCCAGCGCGACGGCCGCGGCCACAGCCACGACCGTCGCCCACGCACCGAGACGGTGTGACACGCGGGCCGGAGGCTGCCGCACGACGCTCGGTCTCCTTCCCGCTCGAGCCGGGGCCGGGACCCCGAGGACCGGACAACCGTAGCCGCCGTGCCGCGCGTGCGGAAAACGCCGGACAGGTGGTCCCGCGGCGGGTCGGGCGTCCCGTCAGCGCAGCGGTTGGTCCGGGATGTGGCGCGGCGGGTTCGCCGGCCACTGCAGCGCGACGGTGACCGACGCGCTCGCGTCGGGCATGACGCGGACGAGGCGGTAGTCGACGACGCGGTGCGTCTCGGGGTCGAAGCGCAGGACCGTGATCTCCGCCACCCCGCCAAGGGGCCCGACCGTCGCCTGACCGAGCCGCGCGCCGGCCGTGCTCGTGGACGTGTACCGGACGCCGTCGCCGAACCGCACGGGCCCGATCCGCTTGTGGTAGTGCCCGGACACCTGGGACGGCGCGCAGCCACGCCGGAGCGTGTCGTCCCCCACGACGGGGTCGTGCACCAGCAGGAGGTCGACCTCCTCGTCCGCGCAGGCGGTCTCGGCGAGCCGCTCGCCCAGGCCCGCCACGGTCTCCTCGCCGACCAGGCTCGTGCCCGAGCCGATGCGGGTGGCCCGTGGGTCCGAGTCGCCGAGGATGCGCAGGCCGTCCACGTCCACGACCTCGCCGTCGAGCACCAGCCAGCCGGCGGAGCGCTGTTGCTCCGTCGTGTCGGGGCTGTCGTGGTTCCCGTTGCTGACGACGGTGGTCACGCCGTCGGGGATCGCGTCGGCGAACGCCTCGATGCAGTAGGACTCCACGGCCGTACCGTTGACGGTGGTGTCGCCCGGATTGAGGACGACGCTCGCGCCCGACAGCTCGACGACCGCCCCGACGACGTCGGCCATGCCCACGTTGCAGTGCAGGTCGCTCACCACGACGGCCGTCACCGGCTGCTCGCCGTCCGCGTCCGCGTACCTCGCGCTGACCAGGCGCTGGTCGGCCTCCTGACGGGCGCGCCAGGAGGAGCGCACCGCATCCTCGGCGGCGGCGTAGAACTCCTCGTTGTCGCGCCAGGCGTCGACCGCGTAACCGCCGTAGGTGTCGACGACCCCGGCGAGGCGGCCGGTGATGCGGGCACCCTCCAGCGGGGTGCCGTCGAAGACCGCCGAGGCCGTGCGCTCGTCGTCGTCCACCGAGGTCACGACGTCGCTACCGGCCAGGGTCGCCCCGACGAGGACGACGACGACGGCAGCCCCCACGAGGCCCTCGCGGTGCGGGCGCCAGGCCTGTGCGAGCTCGGTGCGCCGCTCGCGCCCGAGGACGATCCGGATGGCGAGGGTCCCGAGGGCGAGCAGCCCCGCGGCGAGCGCGGTCCGTCGTGCGGCGTCGGCGACCAGCCCGCGGACCGCCAGCTCGACCGTGGCCTCCGGGCCGTTGAAGAACGCGACGTACCCCTCCACGGCACGGCCGAGCGACTCGAGCGACGTCGCGGCGTCGATGGCCGTCACGTCGGCGGGGATCTCCTGCACGACGACGCGCGCGCCCACAGCTACCGGGAGGGGCGAGTCCATGACGACGGTTCCGAGCGGCCCGAGGTCGACGGTGACGGCCCCGTCGAGCGTCACGTCGTAGCGCGCCACGTGCGGTCCCAGGCTGCCCTGCGTGGACGCGGTGGCGACGCCCCAGGCCGCGCTCGGCAGCGCGATCGCCAGCGTGACCAGGAGCCAGCGCGCGACCCGGCGCCAGGACACCCGACGCCGGCCGACCTCACCGAGCCCGCGCGCCAGGCGAGCGCCCAGGTCCCGGACCGCCCGCATCCCGACGGGCCCCGTGTCCGTCGCCGGGGGGTGCGGCGGGGGCAGTGCATCGCGCTCGGTCATGACACCCCTAGCCTGACGTGCCTCGCGGCCGATGGCCACGCCGCGCGCCGCACCACGTTCGCTCAGAGCGAACAGCCCGCGTCCGGCGGCCCCGCCCCCGCTGACGCGCCGCGCTCTCAGGGGCGCGCAGGTCGTTCTGCCGGTCCCGCCAGGCGACCCAGGCGGCGAGGCCGGCCAGGTCGTGGTCGGGGCCCGAGGTGTCCACGACGAACAGCGTCGCCCCTGCGTCCAGGAGCGGCCGGGCGACCTCGTCCGGTGCCCACGTGCGCGGCACGCTCACCGACCGTTCGATCTCGCCCGCGTCGCGCCCCAGACCCGCGCACCACCGGTCGAGCACCGCCGACTTGCGGGTGAGCTCGGCGGCGTCGGCGAAGCTGTGCCAGACCTGGGCGTGCTCGGCGACGATCCGCAGGGTCTTGCGCTCGCCACCGCCCCCGATGAGGACGGGGATGTCCCGCGTCGGCGGCGGGTTGAGGGCCGCCCACCGGGCACGGATCCGCGGCATGGCCGTGGCCAGGTCGTCCAGGCGGCGCCCGGCCGTCCCGAACGCGTACCCGTACTCGTCGTAGTCGCGAGCGAACCAGCCCGCGCCGATCCCCAGGACCAGCCGCCCGGCGCTGATGTGGTCGACGGTCCTCGCCATGTCCGCCAGGAGCTCGGGGTTGCGGTAGCTGTTGCACGTCACGAGGGCCCCGATCTCGACGCGGTCCGTCTGCTCCGCCCATGCGGCCAGCGTCGTCCAGCACTCGAAGTGCATCCCGTCCGGGTCGCCGGACAGCGGGAAGAAGTGGTCCCAGGTGAACAGGACGTCGACGCCGAGGCGCTCGGCGGCGTCGGCGGTGCGCCGGATCTGGTCGTAGGACGCGTGCTGCGGCTGGATCTGCAGGCCCAGGCGGACGAGTCGGGCAGGCCGGGCGGGGGTCGGGTCAGCGGTCATGTGCCCCATCCTGAGCCTTCGAGCGCGCTCGAGGTCCAGCCTGGGCTGCCGACCCGCCCTCAGGCGGCCGACGCGCGGCGGTTGCGCCGCACCCGGGCGACGACGAACCACGCCAGCGCGCCCACCATGGCACCGATGACGACCCAGTTGAGCAGGTCGGAGTACGTCCCGACGTCGGTCCACCGGTCGCCCAGGAGATACCCCGCACCAACGAGCACGCTGTTGTACACCGCACTGCCGAGCGCGGTCAGCAGGAGGAAGAGCGGCACGGACATGCGCTCCAGCCCCGCCGGGAGCGAGACGAGGCTGCGCACCACGGGGATGACCCGGCCCGTCAGCACGGCCATGCCGCCGTGCCGGTCGAACCACGACTCGGCGCGGTCGAGGTCGCCGCGGTCCACGAGCGGGATCGCGTCGACCGCCCGACGCAGACGGGGGCGCCCCAGCTTCGCGCCCAGGGCGTACAGCACGATCGCGCCGACCACCGAACCGACGGTCGCCGCGACGACGGTCGTCACGAGAGCCATGTGGCCCTGGCCGGCGAGGAAGCCCGCCACCGGCAGCACCACCTCGCTCGGCACGGGAGGGAAGACCGTCTCGAGCGCGACCAGGGCCCCCACGCCGACAGGGCCGAGGGCGTCGACGACGTCGACCACCCAGCCCGCGAGGCCGGTGAGCTGGGTGGCGTCGGCGTTCGCCGCCGCGGCGGTTGTGACGTCCGTGAGCGCTGGCACGAGCCCACGACATCACGGTCACCCCCGACGTCGCACGTCGGTGGCCGTCGAAGTTCCTGCGGGGCGGTGTGGGGAGACCCCCGCGCTCAACCGGCGGCGACCACCGGGACCAGGATGCGCGCCTCCGCGGGGGCCACGCGGACCTCGGGCAGCGCGAGCCTCGCGCGCTCGGAGAACGCCCAGCCGTGGACGAGCCAGTCGACCGCGAGCCCGACGTCGTCGGCACCGTCCGCACGGGCGAAGGCGACCCATCGGGCCCGGGCGTCCGGCGCACCGGGCGCGGCGTCGCCCGGCCAGTGCAGGGGGACGGCCACGCGCGTGGCCTCGGTCACCGGGCCGGGAGAGGGTCCGACGCCGACGACCCCCAGGCTCGGGAACCCTCCGTGCCGTTCGAGACACACGAGGTGCTCGGCCGAGATCCGGGGCAGCCGACCGACGGTGGGCACGCGGCCGGCCGCGCGGGCCTGGCCCGGCGCGCACCCGAACACGCGCGCGAACGCCCGACCGAAGCCCTCGTGGCTGTCGAACCCGCACCCGGTGGCGACGTCGACGATGCGGCGGTCGCCGCGGACGACATCGCCCGCCGCGACCGTCAGCCGCCGCCGCACGACGTACGTGTAGGGCGACATCCGCACGCAGCGCGCGAAGACCCGGCAGAAGTGGAACAGCGAGTACCCGGCGGCGCCGGCCAGGTCCGCCACGGTCACCGGCTCGCCGAGCCGCTCCTCGACCAGCGCGATGGCGCGCAGACAGGCCTCAGCCTGCGTCATCGCCGTCGGCGGCGGGGCGGACAGGCATGAGGAAGGTCACCACCGACTCGTCCACGCGGTCTGCACCGAGGAACCGCTCGTCGTAGCGCAGGACCACGAACGCCCCTGCCTCCCGGTAGCCGGACGTCCTCAACCACTCCGCGAGGACCGGGTTCTCCTCGACGATGTCGGCGCCCCGCAGCTCGATCTCCAGGTACTCGCCCGCCGGAAGCGTCCTGCTCACGAGCTCGACCGCGACGCGGTCCGGTGCGGGTGCGCACGGGCCGGGGACCGGGTAGCCGGCGAACACCTCGAACTCCCCCGTCAGCGCGCTCTCGGCACCGCGCAGGTGCACCTCGTACGTCAGCTCGGGCTCGGGCGCCCCGGCGGCCTCGAGGTGCCGCATGAGCCGGACCCACAGGCGGCCGATCTCGTTCTCCTCCGTCCACCCGGCGTGGGACGTGAACGGGTCACCGAAGAAGGACATGCCGGCGAGGGTCAGGGCCGGGCGGTCGACCACCCGTGGCGGCAGCAGCTGCATGATCACCACGCTAGACGCCGCTCACCCCTCGCCGGGCAGGAGGTGCTCGTCGGAGAACCACGCGTCCCAGCCGTCGAGGTAGGCGGGCTCGCGCGGCTCCCGCACCCGGTCCGTGCAGCCGTAGTACGGCTTGAGGTCGAGCAGCGGCGTCCCGTCGAACGCGTCGATGCCGCCGACCCGAGCGACGCCGCTCTCCTCGTCCACGGACGTGACGGCGCAGAGGGTCATCATCACGAGGTTCGGCCGGACGGGCGCACGACAGGCGAAGACGCCGACCTCGCGCCCGTCCGCGTACGGCAGCGGAGCGACGAGGACCTGCCGGGCCTCGGGCACGTCGTAGCGGGCCGCCCACCAGATCGCGTACACGTGGCCGAAGTCGGCGAGGCCGCGCAGGGCCGGGCGGTAGGCGGGCGAGACGGAGAGGTACTGGCCCGCGTCGTCGCTGGCCACCTCCCCGATGGGCGTGATGTCGATCGCGGGGGCGGTCGGGGCGGTGGCTGTCGTGGCGGCGTCCTGGGTCATGATCACGACGCTAGGCGGGCGACCCGGGAGCGTCTCGACCGATCCTGCGCGATCGGCGCGGGCGCCGCTCAGCCGCCCAGGGCCTCGCCCAGGAAGCCGACGACGCGCGCCGACCACTCCCGCGGGTGCTCGTCGAGGGCACGGGTGTGCGCGACGTCGGGCACGTCCCAGACCTCGACCTGGTCGGGGGCCGCGGCCGCGTACCAGGCGGCCTGCTCCCCCTCACCGGCGGCCGCGACGAGCAGCACCCGCTGGTCGTCGGCGAGGCCGGCCAGCACGTCGCGCAACGGGTCCGGCGGCGACGCGGCCGTGAGCAGATCCGTCACGGCGTACGTCAGGCGGTTCACGGCGTCCTCGAACGGCGCGGGCGACGACACGTCACCGGCCACCCGGATCCCCACGCCGTCGCCCACCACGGCACGCACGCGCGGGTCCTGCCCGGCGAGCGTGATCGCCTCCTCGCCGCCCATGGACAGGCCGACGGCACCGATCCGGCCGTCCCCGACGTCGGGGCGCGCCGCGAGCCAGTCCATGGCGGCCGCGAGGTCGTCCGCCCCGTGCCAGCCGATGTCCATGGCCGTTCCCTCGCTGCCCCCGTGCCCGCGCGCGTCCACCATGAGCACCCCGAGCCCGGCCGCGGCGAGGACCTCCGCATGGTCGAGCGTCGCGGTGCGCGTGGAGCCGGAGCCGTGCAGCAGGAGGACCGCCGCGCCGCTCTGCGAGGGGACCCACCAGGCCGCGAGCTCGACGCCGTCGCTGGTGGTGAGGGTGACGTCCTGGGCAGCGAGGCCGTGGTCGGCGGGCGTGGCGTCACCGAGCGGCGCGTGCTCGCGGTTGGTGACCAGCACGGCCTGCCCGAGCGGCGCCCACACGAGCTGCACGACGACGACCGCCACCGGGATCGCGAGCAGCCGCCACCAGCCGTGGCTCGAGCGGAGCAGGTCGATCGTACCCACGACCAGGAGGACGAGCGCCCCGAGGGCCGCGACGAGCGCCGCAGCGCCGGTCAGCACCTCGCCACCGATCAGGTGGCCACCCGCGATGACGCCCGCGGCGGGCAGCACCACCGCGCCGACGCCCACGGCGCACCAGCCCGCGGGGCGTGGCCCGGTGCGGTCGAGCACCCGGACGACGAGCGCGCTCAGGGCCAGGACCACCA